>CALWVZ010000086.1 GCA_944385125.1 uncultured Oscillospiraceae bacterium | reverse complement strand
CCCGACCTCAACTGCACCGACATCGAGTCCGCCATGAGCATGATCGCCGGTACCTGCCGCTCCATGGGCGTAGTCGTGGGAGACTGAGCCTAAACGTGGGAGGATTTATCCATCCGACTCAACCACATTATTAGGAGGAAATCAAATTGTTTAGAGGTAAAAATTATAAAGAGAGCGCAAAGCTCATAGATAAGCAGGCCCTCTATGACCCCATGGAGGCTCTGAAGCTGGTCATCAGCGCCAGCAAGGCCAAGTTCGACGAGACCGTGGAGCTCCACGTGAAGCTGGGCGTTGACGGCCGTCACGCCGACCAGCAGGTCCGCGGCGCCATCGTGCTGCCCAACGGCACCGGCAAGAGCGTCCGGGTCCTGGTCTTCTGCAAGGACGAGCGCAAGGAGGAGTGCCTGGAGGCAGGCGCCGACTACGCCGGCGGCATGGACCTGGTGGAGAAGATCCAGAAGGAGAACTGGTTCGAGTTCGACACCGTTATCGCCAGCCCCGATATGATGGGCACCGTCGGCCGTCTTGGTAAAGTCCTGGGCCCCAAGGGCCTGATGCCCTCCCCCAAGGCCGGCACCGTCACCCCCAACCTGAAGCAGGCCATCTCCGAGGCCAAAGCCGGTAAGGTGGAGTACCGTCTGGACAAGACCAACATTATCCACTGCCCCATCGGCAAGGTCAGCTTCGGCGCAGAGAAGCTCTACGAAAACTACGCCGCCCTCATCGGCGCCATCAACAAGGCCAAGCCCGCAGCAGCAAAAGGTCAGTACATCCGCTCCTGCGTCACCGCCTCTACCATGGGCCCCGGCGTGAAGATCAACGCCCAGAAGCAGCTCTGATAAAAGCAACACAGTTGATGCCATCCCGGCCGCTCTTTGAGCGGCCGGGATTAATACTGAAGGAGGTAGGCTATGGACAACAAGCCGGAGCTGGGCCGGGAGGAGCCGGTGCTGGAATGTGAAAAGATCTGGATATACGCCCTGCTCATCGCCGCCGGCGGCTATCTGGGGGGCTTCACCTACTGCCTGAGGGGCGGCGTGTTCTGCAACGCCCAGACCGCAAACGTGGTGCTGCTGTCCATGGCCCTGGGCCAGGGACGCTGGAGCCGGGCCCTGTACTACCTCATACCCATCGGCGCCTATCTTCTGGGGGCCGTCATCTCCGAGCTGCTGCCGGGCAAAGTCAAGCGTCTCCACTTCCTCCGCTGGGACACCATGCTGGTGGGCCTGGAGCTCATAGTGGTGCTGCTGCTGGGCTTCGTCCCCGACAGCTGGCCTTTCCAGATCTCCCAGGTGAGCATCAACTTCATCTGCTCCATGCAGTACAACACCTTCCGCCAGGCCGAGCACATCCCCATGGCCACCACCTTCTGCACCAACCACGTGCGCCAGGTGGGGATCTTCCTCACCAAACGCCTCCGGCACCCCGAGGACCCCGCCGTCCGCCGCCGCTTCCTGGTGCATATACTGATGCTCTGCTCCTTTGCCGCCGGGGCCGCTGTCTCCACGGTGGCTGCCGGGCTCTTCGGCGGCCGCTCTGTCTGGGGCGCTGCTATCCTGCTGCTTATTATCTTTGCGGACCTGGCCCACGCCGACCGCACCTTTGAAAAGGATATGCTCTACCGCAAGCCCTCCGGCCACTGAGAACAAAGCGGATACAAAAAACCGGGCCTGACTTCAAGTCAAGCCCGGTTTTTTCTCGCAGTCTCACTCAGGACGCCCGCCGCAGCTCTGGCAAGGATATCCCCTCCAGGCTAAAGAGCGGGGCGCCGCCGTCCTCTCTCAGGCTGAGCCGGTCTCCCTCCAGGACATAGCCCAGCCGGGAGCCCTCTGAGGGCGCAGCCTCCGGCCCGGAGGAGAGGAGAAGCTCCCCGTCGCCGGCCTCATACCTGCCCTCCAGCTCCAGCCCGGCCAGCTTGGCCCGGAGCCCCTCCCGGAGGGTCTCCGCCAGCGCATCCAGGTCCATCCCCAGGATCTGGGAGACGGCCTCCTCCATGGAGACGCCCATGAGCTGCTCCAGCTGCTGGATGCTGTTTATATCTCCGCCCAGGCCCATGTCCTCCGCAGTGCGGCACAGGGCCCGGAACATGTACTGCCTGTAATACTCCTTTACGCTCTCCCCCAGGGACTCAAGGCAGGCCGAAAGCTCCCCTTCCTCAGGCCCGGCGCTGTAGCTGCCGTCCTCGTTGAAAACTATGATATATCCGAAGCCGAAGTCCCCCAGATAGTCCGACAGCTCAGGCAGTTCCTCCCCGCCGGCTGCAGCAGGGGCAAGGCCCTCCAGGGCCGCCTCCGTCCAGGCGGCTGCCTGCCCGCTTATATCCATCCGGCCCTCCCAGGTCCCCGCCAACGGGCTCTTACCGCAGGCGCAGAGGCTCAGGGCCATGAGCAGGACCAGCGCCAATGCGGCGGTCCTTTTCAGCTTCTCCATTTCTTCATCTCCTTTTAGCCCGGCCCCCTTCTTACCTATGAGAGGGCCGTATTCAAAAAATACCACAGAGCTCCTCCCCGGTCAAGCGTCTTGCCGGCGGAAGGGCTTTTTGCCTATAGAACCGAAAAAAGCCCGTCTTCTAAGCAGACAGGCTTGTTTCGGGTAATTTAAATCAAATTAAAATTACACAGCGCGGGTGACCTTGCCGCTGCGGAGGCAGCGAGTGCAGACGTAAACATGCTTGGGGCTAC
>CALWVZ010000085.1 GCA_944385125.1 uncultured Oscillospiraceae bacterium | reverse complement strand
CAACAACTTTCCTATGAGGCCTCTTGGCTGGCGCTCTCCCTTAGAGTTCACTGTCCAATATGTTTGACAATCCTACATAAAATCCTCTCCCGGTTCTTCTGAGCCGGGGGAGGATCTCAGCCTGCCTACGGCTTATCCCTCGGGGCTGGGTGAAGGGCTGGGGGTGGCCACGGGGATAAACATCATGTTCATATCCGTGGGTCCCTCTATCCCCGGCACCTCCGCCTCGAAACTATACTGCCACAGCTCGCTGGCATAGTAAAAGTCCGGGAAGGTGCCCGGCAGTGCTATCCAGAATTTGTAGTCGGTAAGCCTGCTCAGGTCAAACCCGTAATAACCCAGATGGCGGTTAAAATACACGCAGGCGTCATAGCCCGCCTCCTGTATCCTCTGGCAGAAAGCCACGGCACAGTCCGTAAGCAGCTGGGTGTTCTCATGCATACCTTCCGTCCTGGCAACGGCATCTTCCATCCGCTCCCAGTCGTATACAACAGGCATGGTGACATCATAGCCCTCCAGCCGCTCTATCACGAATTCCGCCTCCTCCACGGCCTCCTCCACGGATATGGCCTGGGAGAACATGTACACTCCCACCTCCAGACCGTTGGCCAGGGCATTGTCCATATTGCTCCTGTAATAGGGGTCCTCAAAAAGTCCGCCCTCGGTATAGCCCCGGTAGCCCAGACGTATCATGGCAAAGTCCACCCCGGAGCTTGCCACCTGGCTCCAGTTGATATCCCACTGGTGCTCGGAGACATCCACACCGTAGAGGGTCTCATAGGCGCTGCCGGTATAGTCCGGCCTGCCGTTCACTACCCGCATCTCGCTGCGCTGTATGGAGTTTACATCCACTCCCTCCAGGGGAGTCATCCACACCATTCCAAAACCGTCGTTGATGTATACCTGGCCCTCGTGGGGGTCCGGCTCCGGCTGCTCCTCCTTTAGAAGTCCTATCACCAGAGCAAGTATCGCCACTGCCAGCAGGAACACCGCTACCAGCAGAAGGGTTTTATTTTTTCTCTTTGTTCTCATATCTCTCTCCTGTCTTTATCTGAGAGGATATTACCACATCAGCCGCAGAAATTCAATTGCCACATTCTGCCCCCTTGCAGGCCCTCTCCGTCAGCATAGCCGCACTTAAAAATTTTTTCGGGAAATTTGAAAAACTTCTTGACATTGGAAATTCTTTCTGGTAATATACACCTTGCTTGCGAGAGACAACAGCAAAGAGCTGTGCGGGCAAGTGCTTTAAGCCCTAAAAATCGTATAAGAAATACTCAGTGAGCTTCTTTAACATACATGGGGGTATAGCTCAGCTGGGAGAGCGCTTGAATGGCATTCAAGAGGTCAGCGGTTCGATCCCGCTTATCTCCACCAAAAAGCTCACTGAGTATTCTTTTTTATATAGCTTGCTTCCATCGGGAAGCAGGTTTTTTTGTTTACAGGCCTGTTTTGAAAACAGGTCTTTTTTCACGCCGCTTCTCTCTGCGGCTTTCCCGCCAACTGACAGGGCGGAGAATTTTTCTCCACCCTGTCAGTTTTGTTATGTCAACTTATCTTCAAGATTTTTCGCCTGTACTTCCCTGTCGGGCCGGTTAGGGTCTGCCGGAGCAGGCGGCCTCCAGGTCGAAGAGCTCGGCAAAGTCCTGGGCGGCCTCCTTGCCGCCGGGCACATAGCCCCATTGGGTCAGGAAGGCTCCGTCCTTGGCGTAGCTTACGAACACCGTGTGGCCGTAATTCAGTACGGCTTCCCCCTGCTCATAGGTATAGTACAGCCAGTCCGCCTCTTTGCTCCAGTCTATGCACACGGTGCAGCCCCGGCTGGTGGTATACTCCCATTCCTCATAGTTCTCCGGCTCGCCAAGCCGCCGGGTAAAGGGCGGCAGTGTGCCTTCAATATGCCTCTCCAGGGAGTAATCCAAGTATTCTCCCTGGTAGAGGAAGCTGCCTTGAAACAGATAGGAGCCGTCCTCAAAGACATAGGCCTCGCCCATGTCGGCGCCGAAGGGCTCGGTGCCGCTGAGCCTGCAGAAATCCTCCATATCCGCAGCAAATAATCTGTAGATGTGTAACTTCAGGGAATATTTTTCGCAAATCTCCAGCAGCTTCTCCGCCATGGGCACGTCGCCGGCCGTGTATATCCTCATGCTGTTCCCCAGCAGCTCTGAGGCTCCCTCATCGTCCGTCCAGTCCAAGGACCCCAGGCCGGCGGCAACGCAGCGGTCCGCCATCTCCGCTCTGTAGGCCAGGTCAAAGAGGAACCACTCCTCCGAGGCCTTGTATTCGTCGCTGTCCTTATAGCCCGCCGGGATGAAGAGCACGGCTTCCGTCTCCTGCTCTTCCCATTCCCCCTCTTCCGTTATGGAAAATCTGTCCACCTGGATGCCTGTAGAGAGGCTGCGCTCCCTCAGGCCGAACCAGCCGGCGGCAAAGGCGGTGGCCGCAAACAGGGCGGAGAGTATCGCCGCTATGAGAGCTATGCGGACCGTTTTTGATATCCGGCGGCGCTCCAGGGGGTGGGGCTCATCCCAGTCCCCGTCGTCGCAGAACAGGGGCTGCTGCCCGGCGTATTCGGTCAGAAAGTCCCTATAGGCCGTCTCGGTGTCCGGGGTCGGGGCACTCTCCCGGCGGGAATATTCCTCCATCACCGCCAGCCAGTATTCAGGCTCCGTCTCCGGGGACAGGCC
>CALWVZ010000084.1 GCA_944385125.1 uncultured Oscillospiraceae bacterium | reverse complement strand
GGTGACGGTGTATGACATCGGCCAGACCCGGCCCTATGAGGGCCCGGACTGGGCCATGGAGTGGGTGGACAAGGCCCGGGAGGCTTTCGGTGAATGGAGAAGCTACAAGGCGGAAAAGCTGGAGGCCTATTATCAGGAGAAGCTGCCCAATCTGAAAGATATCCTGACCATGATGGATGACGGCGGCTCAGATTACGGCGGAGTGGACGTACAGGACAACGGGGACGGGACCTATACCTTTACCCTGTGGCGCTATGAAGAGGACCCGGACACTCTGGTGCCGGACATCTTCGGGAACATGGCGCCGGCCTATAAAGAGGTTCTCGACCCGGCTACATCGGTGACCGTGGACCAGGCGGAGAAGGAGGCCTATGATGCGGAGATGCTGCGCATGGCCACACTGGGAGGCTACGGGGATTACCACTACATTTACGGCGTGGCCGACGCGGAGGAAGCGGAGAAGCTGGAGGCCCTGGCGGCGGAGTACGGCCTGAGCCTGCGCAGCGGGCAGCTCACAAAATATGCCGGGGATGACAGCGACGAGGGCCTGAACCAAAGTCTGGGCCAGGCCGTGGGCAGCGGGGATATATACCGTGAGGCCCCGGAGTTCGACCACTACTCCACCTTTAAAAGCGGCTCTTTCCAGTCCGCGGCGAACATCCCTCTGGCCGACGGGCGCAAGCTCAGCACCTATCTGTGCAGCACCGCCTACGAGGAGATGGTGGACGGCCTGGAAGTGGGAGGCTTCAGCGTCCGGGAGGACGAGCCCATGACCACCCGCAGCTACACCGCCGCCGACGGCACGGAGCTGACCATATCCCAGAACGGCAGCCAGGCCATAGTCTACGCCTATCTGGACGGGTCCTACATCACCATGACCATGGAGATAAACAGCTACAGAAGCCCCGGCGTCCGGGAGACGGACTTCAGCCTGGACGAGGCCACGGTGAACTATGCCGCGGACTTTATAAACTACAAGAACATCGGCAAGTGAAAAAGCGCACTTGATAAAGACAACAGCGCCGGGGAGCAGTTCAAAATCCCCGGCGCTTATTTGATCTTAACACTTATTAAGATTTGCCCCCCTTGACTTCTTCCGTCGGGCAGGTTATACTCTAACTGTATTAAAACAGATAGTACAGTTACTACGGATTGGAGGTGTCTCACCTGATACATATCAATTTTCGGGATTCAAGGCCCATATATCAGCAGGTGAAGGACGGCTTCTGCCAGCTCATACTCTCCGGGGCTCTGCCTCCGGGCTATAAACTGCCCTCGGTGCGGGAGCTGGCCACCAGCCTGACCATAAACCCCAACACCATACAGCGGGCCTACAGGGAGCTGGAGCAGGAGAACTATATCGTCTCCGTGCCGGGAAAGGGCAGTTTCGTCTGCCAGGGCGACCAGGCGGCCCAGGCCCGGCGGCAGGAGCTGCTGGAGCGTTTTGAAAAGCTGGTGAAGGAGCTGGAGCAGCTGGGCATCAGCCGCAGCCAGCTCATGCAGAAGCTCAGGGAAGGAGATGGGAAAGAATGATAGAGGTAAAGGCTCTGGTAAAGAATTTTGACGGCTTCAGGGCCCTGGACGGCTTGGATCTCACGGTGCCAAAAGGCGCAGTCTACGGCCTGGTGGGCCCCAACGGGGCGGGAAAATCCACCCTCATCCGCCACGCCGTTGGCATATACCGCCAGGATTCCGGGGAACTGCTGGTGGACGGGGAACCGGTATATGAAAACCCGAAGATAAAGGCCCGGATAGCCTACATCCCCGACGAGGTAGCCTATTTCACCCAGTCCACCATAAAGGACATGATGAGCTTTTACAAGAGCATATACCCGGCCTTTGACGCCGGGCGCTTTAAACAGCTGGGCCCGGCCTTTGAGCTGAGCCTGAGCCGGCCTCTGCGGAAGATGTCCAAGGGCATGCAGAAGCAGGCGGCCTTCTGGCTGGCCCTCAGCTGCCGGCCGGACTGCATAATCCTGGACGAGCCGGTGGACGGCCTGGACCCGGTGATGCGCCGCCAGGTCTGGAACCTGCTGCTGGGGGACGTGGCAGAGCGGGGCAGCACGGTGCTGGTGTCCTCCCACAATCTCCGGGAGCTGGAGGACGTGTGCGACCACGTGGGCATAATGAACCGGGGGAAGATGCTGCTGGAGCGTTCTTTGAGCCAGCTCCAGGACAACATGGTAAAGGTACAGCTGGCCCTGGCCGACGGCACCGAACTGCCGGAGAGCCTGGATATCCTCCACTGCTCCGTCACCGGGCGGCTGCGGCAGCTGATACTCCGGGGTGATGCGGAGGAAGTGACCAACAAGCTCTCCACGGTGCAGCCCCTGTTTATGGACGTGCTGCCTTTGAGTCTGGAGGAGATATTCATTTACGAGCTGGGAGGTGCGGAGCATGAAATCAAAGACATCCTTGTTTAGTCCCGGCCTGAGCCGTAACATCCTCAGCCGCTTCTGGCCTCTGTGGCTTCTCTACCTGGGGCTGCTGCTGGTGCAACTGCCGGTCACCGTTTCCGGATATCTGGCCCAGGGGATAAGTGTGCGCTACACTATGGACCGCATACTTCAGCTGTCGGTGGATGTGGCCGGATATGCAATGATAGCCTCGGTGCTGTCGGTGATGGCGGCCTTCAGCTATCTGTATTCAAAGCGCAGCTGCTCCCTTATAAACGCTCTCCCCCTGCGCCGGGACACCGCCTTTGTCACCGCCTGCCTCACGGGGCTGCTGCCCCTGCTGCTGGCGGAGGCGCTCACCTGGCTCATATCCCTGGGTATTTTTGCAGGCAGCGAGACGGCCCTGCCGGAATATCTCAACAGCTGGCTGCTGGCGGCGCTGCTGTCCACCCTGGCA
>CALWVZ010000083.1 GCA_944385125.1 uncultured Oscillospiraceae bacterium | reverse complement strand
TCCTATCAGGCGGACTTCCTTGTCAAGTATCTCCTCGTTGATTTGATGAACAGCGTTTGCTATTGTTAACACCTCCGAAAAATAAAAAGTGCGGATGATGACATCCGCACGTAAAAACACTGTGAGCCCTGTAGAGGGGCTGTGCTTTATTTACCGCAGCGGGCCTCTTGCCCCTGGGTGAGGACGGCGGATGCCGAGCCTTCTTTGTTTTAGCCGGGTAATTGTACCACTTTATTTCATGTTTGTCAATCTTTTTCCCCGGCTTTTTTCCAATTTTATTCTATGCCCCAAACCGTATGATAATGCCTCTCCGGGCAAAAGCTAGTTTTGGGAGTTGAAGAAAATGGAGTATATACTTGTCTATCTCACCGGCGCCGGCCTTTACGGGCTGCTGGAGCTGAGCTGGCGGGGCTGGACCCACTGGACCATGCTCCTTTGCGGGGGAGCATGCTTCAGTCTCATGTACCTCATAGCCCCCGCAGTCCTGCCTCTGTGGCGCAAATGCGTCCTCTGCGCTGCGGCCATATGCATCGTGGAGTTTTATACCGGCTGCCTGGTGAATCTGAAGCTGGGCTGGCAGGTCTGGGACTATTCAGCCCTGCCCTTCAATCTGCTGGGACAGGTCTGCCCCCAATTTCTGCTGCTGTGGCTGGCCCTGTCTCTGCCTGGGCTGTGGCTCTGCTCGGCCCTGCGCCGCCTGCTGCGCAGGCGGTTTTGACGCCCCGGCAGCATACATAGTTCTTGCCCGGCCTCAGTAGCCCTCGTTGGGGGCTCCCTCTTCGTTTTCCAGCTCCATGGCCAGCTTTACGATGCGGCTGGTGCCCAGGCGCTCCGCCCCCAGCTCTATGAAGTCCATAGCGTCCTGGATGCTGGATATACCGCCGGCGGCCTTCACCTTTACGGTTTCAGGGCAGTTTTCCCGCAGGAGCTTCACGTCCTCCCTGGTGGCCCCGCCCTTGCTGAAGCCGGTGGAGGTCTTTATAAAGTCCGCCCCGCAGTCGGAGACTATTTTGCACATGTGTACTTTCTCCTCATCGGTAAGCAGGCAGCACTCGATTATCACCTTCAGGACCTTGCCTCGGGTGGCCTCTCTTACCGCTCTCACGTCGTTTGCCACATCCACCCAGCAGCCGTCCTTCACCATGGATACGTTTATCACCATGTCTATCTCGTCGGCGCCGTTGGCTATGGCGTCGGCGGCTTCAAAGGCCTTGGCGGCAGAAGTCATATAGCCGTTGGGAAAACCGATGACGGTGCATATCTTCAGCTTGTCTCCCACATAGCGCTTTGCCCCGGCCACATGGCAGGGTGGTATGCACACGCTGGCGCACTTGTATTTTATCGCCTGGTCGCAGAGCTTTTTTATTTCCTCGCTGCTGCAGTCCACTCTCAGCAGGGTGTGGTCGCACTTTTCCAAAATCTCTTTTATGTCCATGTTGCAGCTCCTTTTTGTTTTTTCATATCCTGGCCTATTATAACATTTTCCCTGTCATATTCAAGAGCGGCCGGAGAATATCTTCTAATATCTCAACGAAAAGGACGGCACAGACCATGGACATGACATATGAAAGCAACTACACCCGGCTCTGCGGCAGCATGGCGGGCAGCCCGGCCTATTCCCACTCCAGCCGCTCCCAGCAGTTTTATATCTTTCCCCTGGAGATAGAGCGGCTCTCCGGCAACCGGGACATCATCAACATTGTGGTGCGCCGGGAGCAGCTGGCTGAGCTGGCAGTGCAGAGCAGCGGCAAGCTCTGGGTAGAGGGACAGCTGCGCACCTTCAACAACCGCCACGGCCAGGGGGCAAAGCTGGTGATAACGGTGCTTGCCCGGCAGCTGGGCTTCTGCGACGGAGAGGACGAGAACCTGGTGCAGCTTTCCGGCACCCTGTGCAAAGCCCCGAACCTCCGCACTACCCCCATGGGCAGGGACATCTGCGATCTTATGCTGGCTGTGAACCGGCACTATGGCCGCTCCGACTATCTGCCCTGCATCTGCTGGGGCATAAAAGCCCGGGAGGCCTCCCAGTGGACCGTGGGCACCCAGCTGCGGCTCCAGGGGCGGATACAGAGCCGAAACTACATAAAGCTCACTGAGGACGGCCCGGTGGAGAAGACCGCCTTTGAAGTCTCGGTTACGGAAATAGAGCCGGTCATCCGGGAAAGCTCCCTTATTCTATAATACTTTCCAACAATAGCACCAGTTTTGTCGAAGCCATTGACCCGAGAAAGTTTTTGTATTATGTTAACTTCGGAGGTGGTTTTGACATGGGGAGAAAACTGTTGTTGTTGGTCCTGGCCCTTGTCTTTATGGCGGCGGCAAATCTCAGGCTGTGCTGTGCCGTGGCCGTGGAGGGTCGGGAGCTGGAGGGGCTCTATCCCCTTTATGCCGTAGACAGGGGGCGCACAGCGGCCTCTGCGGCGGCGGAGGAGATAAGCTCCGGCGCTGTCCGGCTGCCGGAGCTTAGCAAAAGTTATAGGTTGAGTCTGCGCCCTGCCCAGGGCGAGTCCGCCCAGATAAGCTCCGCCATACTGGACAGCACTGCCGGCGTGGAGCTGTATCAGGGCGTGTATATAAACAGCGTGTACCTGGGCAGCGTGGAGCAGCGGGAGGAGCTGCTCGGGGAGCTGAGGCGCTTTATCACCGGCCAGCTGCCCAGCTGGGCGGAGCACGGCTATCTCAGCCAGGAGCTGAGCTTTAAGGAGCAGTACGGCCGCACTGGCGGCGCAACGCCGGTGGAAGACATGGTGCTGCTCGTCTCCGGCATGGCCCCGGTGATGTATTCCGACGGCGAGGGCTACGTTGCCAGGGCATAAAAAACGTGGGGGCTTCGTGAACTGCACCCCATTTGTTAGACAGTATGGTATACTGGATAACAAGTGGGGTGCTTTATTATGCCAAAAGGAATAC
>CALWVZ010000082.1 GCA_944385125.1 uncultured Oscillospiraceae bacterium | reverse complement strand
CTGCTGACGGAGTACTGCGGCAGGATGACTCTGGAGGTGGTGCCCTTCACCCACATCCAGGAGGAGATAAGGGACAAGTGCCCGGAGGAGTATTTCACCCTGATCATGCGCCGTTTCATGATGCGCATAGCCCAGCGCATCGCCGAATACAACGGGGCCAAGGCCATAGTCACCGGGGAGAACCTGGGGCAGGTTGCCAGCCAGACCATGGAGGCCATGGCCTCCACCCAGGCCGTCACCACTTTGCCGGTGCTCCAGCCCCTTATCGGCCTGGACAAGGAGGAGATAGTCACCCTGGCCAGGAAGATAGGCACCTTTGACACCTCCATCCTCCCCTATGAGGACTGCTGCACCGTGTTCACTCCCCGGCACCCCCGCACCCGGCCCAAGGTGGCCGAGGTGGAGGCCGCCGAAAGCGTTATGGACGTGGAGGCCCTGGTGGAGGAAGCCCTTCAGGGCATAGAAAGGATAGAGCTGGACCATGAGTAAGGCTTACAATACCGAGATAATCTCCGTGGGCACCGAGCTTCTGCTGGGCCACGTGACCAATACCGACGCCCGGGACATCTCCGAGCTGCTGTCCAAGATAGGCATAAACGTGCTGTATCACACCGTGGTGGGGGACAATCCCCGGCGGCTCAAACAGTGCGTGGAGCGGGCCAAGGAGCGCTCGGACATCATCATCACCACCGGCGGCCTGGGCCCCACCTGCGACGATCTGACAAAGCAGGTGCTGGCGGAGGCCTTCGGCCTGGAGCTGGTGGCGGACAAGGCGGAGATGGAAGGTCTCAGGGACTTCATCAGCCAGGGCCGGGTCCTCACGGAGAACAACTATACCCAGGGCATGCTGCCGGAGGGCTGCACTGTGTTCCACAATCTCTGGGGCACCGCTCCCGGCTGCGCCTTTGAGGCGGAGGGCAAGACCGTCATCATGATGCCCGGCCCCCCGGAGGAGTGTGTGCCCATGTTCAAGACCTACGGCATGCCCTATCTGCAAAAGCTCTCCGGGGAGCACATCGTCTCCCACACCGTGAACATCTTCGGCATGGGGGAGAGCACCGTGGACTCCATCTTTGCCCCTGAGATGAACGCCATGACCAACCCCAGCATGGCCCCCTACGCCAAGGAGTGCGACTGCCTTTTGAAGATAACCGCCAAGGCCGCCACCGTGGCCCAGGCGGAAGCCATGATAGAGCCGGTGATGAGAGAGGTAAAGGAAAAGCTGGGGGATGTGGTCTATGGTACCGACGTGGACTGCCTGGAGGAGGCGGTGATAAAGCTGCTGGAGGCAAAGCCCCTCAGCTTTGCCGCAGCGGAGAGCTGCACCGGCGGCTATATAGCCAAGCGTTTTACCGACCTGCCCGGGGCCAGCCGCTTTTTCAAGGGCGGCATGGTCACCTACACCAACGAGGCCAAGGCAGCTCTTCTGGGCATAGACCCGGCCCTCATAGAGGAAAAGGGGGCGGTGAGCTTCGAGGTGGCCAAGGCCATGGCGGAAAACTGCCGGCGCATCCTGGGCAGCGACGTGGGCCTGGGAGTCACGGGCCTTGCCGGCCCCGACGGGGACGGCATCCATGAGGTGGGTACGGTGTTCGTATCCATGGCCGTGGCGGAGGGCACCTATGTGAAGGAGCTGCACCTGGGCGAATACCGCACCCGCAGCTTCATCCGGCGCATGGCGGGCAACCACGCCTTTGACATGCTGCGCCGCCATATCTGCGGCCTGCCCATGGGGGACGGAATCACCGCCTGGGCAGACAAGCCCTGAGCTGCGGGAACATTCCCTACCGGGCGCCCGTCTCTATTTCAAAGGGCAACAGCCAAAGGAGGATGAGAAATGAGGAACTTCACCGCAGTTTTGCTGAGCCTCGCCCTGCTGCTGTGTCTGGCAGCCTGCGGCTCCCTGCCGCCGGAGGAGAGCCAAGAGACCCCCGCCGCCACCGCCGAACCCACGCCGGAGCCTACACTTGAACCTACGCCGGAGCCAACCACGGCCCCGGGGGACACCGAGGCCGGGAAGATAGCCCTGGAATTTGCCGATGTGTATTTCTACGGCGGGGCGGAGGACATAGAGCCCTGGCTGGTGGATGATTACCAGTGGGGTGTGGACATCTATGACAGCGAGGCTCCCACGGATATCCTGCTGCAGTATGTGTTCCCCTCGGAGGACGAAGAGAATCTATGGAGCGCCTCTATCCGCTTCCGCATGGGTAATGAGGACAGCTTCACCTATCTGGTTCTGGATCTGGTCCAAGGGGACGAGGGCTGGAAAGTGAGCTTTTACGGTCTGGATAAGTGAATCTTTATAAAATAAAGGTCCGGCGTTTGTTCGCCGGGCCTTTGAGTTTATGGGGAAAAAATTTTCCCCGCGGGGTAAAGCCCGGACGAAAAGGGCGGGCTGAAACGTCTTATATATGCCGGCAGATAAAGCAGCTGGAAAGGAGACGGGAAGATGGTTGAGCAAGCATACGACAAGAACAGAGGCCCACGGGAGATGTATCAGGAGCACTGCCAGACGGTGTACCGGGTGGCCTTCACCTATATGAAAAACAGCTATGACGCCGAGGACGCGGTGCAGGAGACCTTTGCCCGGCTGATACGCTCCGGGGAGCGTTTCCGCAGCCGGGAGAAGGAAAAGGCCTGGCTCATCGTGACGGTGTCCAATGTGTGCAAGGATATGCTCCGCCGCCATTACCGCAGCGACCGGGCCTTGGAGGATTACCAGTACCTGGCCGCACCGCCCCATGAGATAGACGAGACCATGGAGGCCATACTCCGGCTGCCGGAAAAATACAAGACGGCGGTATACCTGTTTTACTACGAAGGCTACACCGCCAGGGAGATTGCCCGGATGCTGGGGGAAAAGCCCAACACGGTGAGCTCCAGGATAGGCCGGGCCAGATTACTTCTCAAGACCATGCTGGGAGGTGGCTTTGATGATTAACATGCAGGTGAGAGATTCCTACAACAAGATAGCCCTGAGCCGGGACACGGCGGAGGGGATTTGGGAGAGAGCTATGGAGAGCGCAAAGACCCTGCCCTCGGAGCGGAAGAACCTCAGGGGGAAAAACAAGGGCAAAAATCTGCGCCGCACCCTGCTTATAGCGGCGGTGATAGCTTCCCTGATGACGGTGACGGCCCTGGCCTCGGAGTTCTACGGCTTCGGGAGCCTGGTCCGGGAGGAGCGGGAGCAGCTCGTGGCCCGGGAACAGCCCGACGGCAGCCGGGAGAGCTCCACGGTGACGGTGTATGACATCGGCCAGACCCGGCCCTATGAGGGCCCGGACTGGGCCATGGAGTGGGTGGACAAGGCCC
>CALWVZ010000081.1 GCA_944385125.1 uncultured Oscillospiraceae bacterium | reverse complement strand
GCAACTCAACTTTAACCGATAAGGCCTTATCCTTCATCCTTTTTTTCAACTGTCCAATATGTATTGTACTCCTACAACAAAATGAATTATAGCATTTGCCTCCACTCTTGAAAAGGGTGCTGTTTTAATGTATTATTGAAAAGATTTGGAGGCTTTTATGAAGAGACTATTTACGGTTTTATTGATATTCTCCCTGGTCCTGCCCCTCAGCGGCTGCAAGGGCGGCTGTTACGAAAGCGGCGACGGCCCGCTGAGCATAGTCGCCACCGTTTTTCCGGCCTTTGACTTTGCCCGGGAAATAGCCGGAGAGCAGGCCTCGGTCTGCCTGCTGGTCCCTCCCGGTTCCGAGTCCCATAGTTTTGAGCCCACCGCCCAGGACATTTTGCGCATACAAAACTGCGACCTGCTCATCTGCAACGGCGGCGAGTCGGAGGTCTGGCTGGAGGACATGCTGGAAGGCATGGAGGCTGAGATCCCCAGGGTAGTGATGATGGACTGCGTCCAGGCTCTGGAGGAGGAGGTGAAAGAGGGCATGCAGGTCCTGGAGCATGAGCACGGTGATGAAGAAGCCGGTGAGCATGACCACGAGACAGAATACGACGAGCATGTGTGGACCTCTCCCAGGAATGCCGCTCTTATCTCCGAAGCAATTTCTCAGCGCCTCTGCTCCATAGACCCGGAAAATGCCTGGTACTACAGCTCCCGCTGTGAGGCCTACTGCGGCTCGCTCCTCTCTCTGGACGGGGACTTCCGCAGCCTGCTGCAAGGGGCCGGTCAGCCCACCATGATTTTTGCCGACCGCTTTCCCGTGCGTTATTTTGTAGAGGAGTATGGGCTGGACTACTATGCCGCCTATCCCGGCTGCGCCGAGCAGGCGGAGCCCTCCGCCCGCACCGTGGCCTTTCTAATATACAAGGTCCGTCAGGAGCACACCCCGGCGGTATTCTACATCGAGTTTTCAAACCAGAAGATGGCGGATGTGATATGCGAGGACACCGGCTGCAAAAAGCTGCTGTTCCACTCCTGTCACAATGTCACCCGACAGCAGCTGGAGGAAGGCGTCAGCTATCTGGGGCTCATGAGGGGAAATCTTGAGACATTAAAGGAGGCCTTTGGCTGATGGCGATACTGGAATGCAGAGACCTGAGCTTTTCCTACGAGGGGAAGCGGGTGCTGGAGGGCGTGAACTTCACCCTGGACGCAGGGGATTATCTCTGCGTGGTGGGAGAGAACGGCTCCGGCAAGTCCACATTGATAAAGGGGCTCTTGGGGCTCAAGGCCCCTGAAGAGGGCAGCATCAGATTCTCCGACGGCCTTAAAGCTGCGGAGATAGGCTATCTGCCTCAGCAGACCCAGGTGCAGCGGGATTTCCCCGCCAGCGTATACGAGGTGGTGCTCTCCGGCTGCCTCAACTCCCTGGGCTCCTCTCTCTTTTATTCCAAGGCTCTTAAGCAGCGGGCGCTGGAGAATATGGAGCGCATGGGCATAGACGACATCAAATATGAGAGCTATCAGAAGCTCTCCGGCGGCCAGCAGCAGCGGGTGCTTCTTGCCCGGGCCCTCTGCGCCACCAAGAAACTCCTGCTGCTGGACGAGCCGGTGACAGGCCTGGACCCCATAGCCAGCGGCGAGATGTACAACCTGATAAAGCTTATAAATCTTTGCGACAATATCTCCGTCATCATGGTGTCCCACGATATCCATGAGGCGGTGCGCTACGCCACTCATATTCTGCATCTCGGGCACAAACAGCTTTTCTACGGCACTGCCGCCCAGTATCGGGAGAGCAGTCTGGCCCGGCGTTTTCTGGGAGGTGGCCGCATATGAGCGAACTTATTTCCATGTTCTCCTACCACTTCATGCAGCGGGCGCTTATTGTGGGCGTTCTTGTGTCCCTCTGCGCAGCCCTGCTGGGCGTGTCCCTGGTCTTGAAACGCTACTCCATGATAGGCGACGGGCTGAGTCATGTGGGTTTCGGCGCCTTGGCCATAGCCTCGGCTTTCAACCTGGCCCCTTTGGCTGTAGCGGTGCCGGTAGTGGTGGCGGCGGCAATACTGCTGCTGCGCCTGCGGCACAATACGGCTGTAAAAGGCGACGCCGCCATAGCCATGATATCCAGCAGTTCCCTGGCCATCGGCGTTATCTGCGTTTCCCTCACTACGGGGATGAACACCGACGTCTCCAGCTACATGTTCGGCAGCGTCCTCTCTCTCAGCAGCGATGATGCGGTGCTCAGCGTGATACTGTCCCTTGCAGTGCTGGGGCTTTTCATTCTTTTTTATCCCCGCCTTTTTGCCGTTACCTTTGATGAGAACTTCAGCCGGGCCACCGGCACCAGGACGGAGATCTACAACACTTTGCTGGCCGTGCTCACCGCCGTCACCGTGGTGCTGGGCATGCGCATGATGGGCGCCCTGCTCATCTCCAGCCTCATCATCTTTCCCGCCCTGTCCGCCATGTGCCTGTGCCGCAGCTTCAGAGCCGTGGTGCTCAGCTCAGCGGCAATATCCGTGGCCTGTTTTCTGGCAGGTCTGGTCTTCTCTTATTTCTTTGAGACCCCCACAGGCGCCAGCATCGTGGTGGCCGACCTGATATGCTATGGTCTCTTCCGCCTTATTGGCCGGAAATAAACTTTAGAGGTTTTTCCGCCAAAGCCCTTCCGGCTTGTAAAAGAGAAAAATTTATGGCCGCAGCTTCACGGAAGCTGCGGCCTTGCCTGTTTGCGGGCTCCCGCCTATATCCCGGCGGCTCCCGAATATATTCTTTTTCTCCCACCGGCCCTCAGACTTGAGCCTGATACACTCAGGAAAAGCTCCTTGACAGCCAGCTGCTCACAATACCGGCGTCCACCTTCATTCCGCTGGCTATAAAGGCAATAGCCTCATTCTGGTTCATGGAGCGGATACGTTCAAAATTTGTGAGCCTGTGGTCTCCGGCCGTCTCGCCGTCGCCAAGGCTGCGGCCCTCGATATAGCCGCAATCGTAACACATATGCAGGTCGTACTTCCGGTGGCTGTCCACATACATTTCACTTCCGCAGCGGGGGCATTTCATATCTGTTTCCTCCTTGACAAGTTCGGTTTCTCACCGATAAGCTTTGTTATTTCTTTGGCATGTTTAAGATAGCACTTTGTTAATTAAAAGTCAATATGTTTATGTAGATTTTTCATAGTTTTTATGTTGTCATTTTGTATATATTTTATGGCAATTAGTTGAAAAAGTATAAGGCGGGCCTTATATTTGGCCCGCCTTTAGTAAAATTCACGCTAAATTCTTTATAATATTGTTCCTGAAAATCCCTGCTTTCAGCTTTTGCGCATTGTATATAGCTTACAAAATACCCCCTGGCTTTTTTGTCTAATATCCCCAGGTCCTCAGCTGCCAGTCCCCGCCTTCATTGCGGGTCAGGACCCAGAGCCATCTGCTGTAGGTACTGTTGGGGTTCAGGCTTCCGTCTCCGCCGCTGCCGTCCACATCGAAGCTGGAGGTGAGCACCACGGCCTCATCCGCCTGACACTGTTCCGCCCAGTCTCCGCTCTGCTTTTGGGAGAGCTCCTCGTCGTATTCAAGCTCCGTCAAAGCGCAGCCCTTGAACTCCCGGCGGAAAGTCTTCTCCACGACCTCCATCATCTGCTCGATCTCCTCCCGGGAATACAGGCTGCTCTCCCCTATTATGCGCTGTACACTACTAACATCTCCTCCCCTCAGCAGAGCTTGGGAGAGCATCCCCGCCAGGGCTATGAATATCAGCAGTATCCAAAGTCTCAGCCTCTTTTTATCTTTCACGGATATACCTCCTTTTTACCGATTGTAACACAGTACTCCTCTGCCTTCAAGGTACTGGACAAGCGCCCCGGCATGGAGTATGTAGGTTTGTCAATGATGTGTTACACATTGGGGAAAGAAAAAAGTACCGCTTTGGGTGACATCCAGTTGAGGGGC
>CALWVZ010000080.1 GCA_944385125.1 uncultured Oscillospiraceae bacterium | reverse complement strand
ACGTAAACATGCTTGGGGCTACCGTCTACGATGGCCTTGACGCGCTTCACATTGGGCTTCCATGCACGGTTGGTCCGACGATGGGAATGGCTGACCTTGATGCCGAAGGTAACGCCCTTGTCGCAAAATTCGCATTTTGCCATTACTGAAGCACCTCCTTGCTTGTGTTTCGCTGATTAGACAGCTTTTATATAATAGCAGATACCAAGGTCAAATGCAAGAGAAATTTTTCAATTCTGTAAACCAAAATCAACATTTTCCCCTGCACACACAGCCGGGCGTAAAATTTATATTGCCAAAGCCGGGGAAAGCGATTACAATGTAGCATAGATATTTATTGCTCAGGAATGGAGGATGCCGCCATGATAAGCAAATATTCCGTGAAACTTAAGACCCTGGCAGAGGAGCACCAGCTCCAGCCTCTGCACACCTCCAAGGATTATGATACAGCCATCATCAAAACCACCGACGTGAACCGCCCCGCCATGCAGCTCACCGGCTTTTACAATTACTTCGACCCCCACCGCATCCAGATGATAGGCCGGGTGGAGAGCACCTATCTGGACACCCTCAGCCCGGAACAGCGGCTCCAGACCTTCGAGCAGTTCATGCAGTACGACATCGGCGCCCTGGTCATCTGCCACGGGGTGCGGCCTTTCCAGGAGTGCCTGGACATGGCGGAGAAGTATGACCGAAATCTCTTCATCACCCCCATGGACACCTCCGAGTTCCAGGCCGACCTGATAAGTTCCCTGAAAAGCCATCTGGCCCCCCGCATCACCACCCACGGCGTGCTGGTGGAGGTCTACGGCGAGGGCGTGCTGCTCATGGGGGACAGCGGCATAGGCAAGAGCGAGACTGCCCTGGAGCTTATAAAGCGGGGCCACCGCCTCATCGCCGACGACGCCGTGGATATAAAGCGCATCTCCAAGGACGAGCTCATCGGCTCCGCCCCGGAGCTCATTCGGTATTATATGGAGCTGAGGGGCATAGGTGTTATTAATGTGCGCCACATCTACGGAGTGGGCGCCGTGAAGCCGGAGACCAGCATAGACCTGGTGGTGAAGATGGAGCGCTGGGAGGAGGGCAAGGCCTACGACCGCCTGGGTCTCAGCAGCGAGACCTTCGACATCCTGGGCGTCACCCTGCCCCAGGTCACCATCCCCGTGCGCCCCGGCCGGAACCTGGCCGTCATCATGGAGCTGGCCGCCATGAACAACCGCCAGAAGAAGATGGGCTTCAACGCCGCCGAGGCCCTGGCCGGCGCCCACGACTACGCCATCGACGCAGGGCTATTTTAAATTTTGACTGGAGTGTCCCATGGAAAACCTGGAAAAAGCCATCGCCCGGATAAAGGAGGCCATGCCCGGCCTGCAGCTGCTGGAAAACGAGAACATGTCCGCCCACTGTTCTTTCAAAATAGGCGGGCCCGTGCGGGCCCTGGCTGTGCCCTCGGAGGTGAGCAGCCTCTCCAAGATATGCTACCTTCTGAAAGAACAGCAGCTGGCCCCATACATCCTGGGCAACGGCACCAACATCCTCTTCCCCGACGAGGGGCTGAAGGACCTGTTCATCATAAGCACCGCCAAGCTGGGCAAAATGTTCCTCCTGCCCGACGGGGCGATCTATGCGGAGGCGGGGGTGTCCCTGTCGAAGCTGGCCAGCTTTGCCCAGCAGCATGAGTTCTCCGGCCTGGAGTTTGCCTCCGGCATCCCCGGCAGCGTGGGGGGCGGGCTCATAATGAACGCCGGCGCCTACGGGGGAGAGCTGAAGGACGCAGTGGAGAGCGTGGTGCTCTACTACCTGCCGGAGCAGCGGCTCTATGAGCTTTCTAATGAGCAGTGCAGCTTCGGCTACCGCAGCAGCCTGTTCCAGAAAATGGGGGGCTGCGTGATCCTCTCCGCCGTGTTCCGCCTGGAAAAGGGGGACGGGGAGGAGATAGCCGCAAAAATGCGGCAGTTGAACCGGCAGCGCCGGGATAAGCAGCCCCTGGACCTGCCCTCCGCCGGCAGCGCCTTCAAGCGCCCGGAGGGGAACTACGCCGCCGCCCTCATCGACCGGGCCGGTCTCAAAGGCTACCGGGTGGGGGACGCCCAGGTCTCGGAAAAGCACGCAGGCTTCGTGGTGAACCTGGGCAAGGCCAGCTCCCACGAGGTACACCGGCTCATGCGGGACGTGCGGAAAAAAGTTTACGAAGACAGCGGCATAGCCCTGGAGCCGGAGATGATAATCCTGCCCCCGGACTATCGCCTGGAAGACAGAGGTCCTGCCGTGCCTCTGCATTCCGTCCGCAGCGGCGGCGCAGAAGCAGAGGGGCAGGAACACAGCGGGTCCTGAGACCCGGGGAGGCAGCATGGAATTTTTGATAATAACAGGCCTGTCCGGCGCAGGAAAAAGCCGGGCCGCCGACGTGCTGGAGGACCTGGACTACTACTGCGTGGACAACATGCCCATAGCCCTGATGCCCCGCTTCGCCGAGCTTTGCATAGCCACCGCCGGACGCTACGAGAAGGTGGCCCTGGTCACCGACGTGCGGGAAAAGGACGGCTTCGGCCAGCTGCTGGAGACCATCGACCAGCTGAAGGAGCGGGGCTGCAACTGCCGCATCCTCTACATGGACGCCGACGTGCGCACCCTCATCCGCCGCTACAAGGAGAGCCGCCGCCCCCACCCCCTGGCCAGCCACGGCTCCCCGGTGGAGGCCGCCGTCTACAAGGAGATAGAGCTGCTCTCCCCCATACGGGAGCGGGCCGACTACATCGTCAACAGCTCCAACCTCACCCTGGGCATGCTGCAAAGCAAGCTCTTCTCCCTCTTTGCCGGGGAGGGGGCCAAGCGGGAGATAGACGTCACCGTAATGTCCTTCGGCTACAAGCACGGCCTGCCCATGGACGCAGACCTGGTCTTTGACGTGCGCTTTCTCCCCAACCCCTATTATGTGGAGGAGCTGCGCCAGCTCAGCGGCTTGGACCTGCCGGTGGCGGAGTTCGTCTTTAAATGCCAGCAGACCCGGAGCTTTATGGAAAAAATAACGGACATGCTGGACTTCCTCCTGCCTTTGTACATCGAGGAGGGAAAGCTGAGCCTCACCGTGGCCATAGGCTGCACCGGCGGCCACCACCGCAGCGTGGCTATAGCCGCCGCCCTCTGCGAGCACCTGAAGGCCGAGGGCGTCAGCTCCGTTAACATCAACAGGGATATCGACAAATAGAGGTGCCGCCATGTCCTTTTCATCCCAGGCAAAAGCCGAGCTCTGCCAGCAGAGGCCGGAGCGGAAATGCTGCGCCCTGGCGGAGAGCTACGGGGCGCTGCTCTACTGCAACACCTTCAGCCCCAGGGAGATACGCATAATCACCGCCAGCGGCGATTTCGCCCAGCGTCTGCCCCGGCTCTTCCGCCGGGCCTTCAACCTGAGCTTCGACTCCCTCCCCGCCTCCGCCTCCGGCAAGCAGAGCTTCTCCATCACCGACCCGGAAAAGCTCTCCCTTATCTTTGACGCCTTCGGGGCGGAGATAGCTTCCACCCTCTCCCACCACATAAACTTCGGCATGATCGAGGAGGACTGCTGCCGCAGCTCCTTCATCCGGGGGGCCTTCCTGGCCGGTGGCAGCGTCACCGACCCGGAGAAACGCTACCACCTGGAGCTGGCCACCCCCCACCGCAGCGTCAGCCGGGAGGCCTACTCCCTGCTGCTGGACATGGGCTTTTCCCCCAAGGAGACCCAGCGGGGGGGCAACGCCCTGCTGTATTTCAAGCAGGCCGACGCTATCGCCGATTTCTTCACCACCATAGGCGCCTCCCGCACCGCCATGGCCGTTATGACCGCCAAGGTGGAAAAGGAGATGCGCAACACCATCACCCGGCAGATAAACTGCGACAACGCCAACACCGACAAGACCGTGGCCGCCGCCCAGGCCCAGATGGCCGCCATCCGGCGCATCGCCCGGGACTACGGCCTGGACAGCCTGCCGGAGCCCCTGCACCAGGCGGCCCTGCTGCGCATCGCCAACCCGGAGGCCAGCCTCTCGGACCTGGTATTGCTCAGCGACCCGCCGGTGACCAAGAGCTGCCTCAGCCACCGGCTGAAAAAAATCATGACTTTTGAACCTAAGGAGTAGACATGGGCTTTGTTCATCTCCATGTGCATACGGAATATTCCCTGCTGGACGGGGCCTGCCGCATAGAACAGCTGGCCAAGGC
>CALWVZ010000079.1 GCA_944385125.1 uncultured Oscillospiraceae bacterium | reverse complement strand
TCGAGCGAGATTTGAAAACCCTTTCGGGCTTCAAATCTCGCTCATCTTTTTGGCTCCATTTTGCAACGGGCCCTTTTCTATATTTATCGCTCGAGCGGTCGTCCTCACTTTTCCCCTGGAAGGTGCAGAACTCAGATGATGCCCATTGCCTTTGCTTCAGTTTCGCTTCTGTTGTTCAGCTCCAGCAGCACTCCCTCGTCCCTGTACCGGCTCAGCTGCTCATTTATATAGCTGCACAGATCCTCATTGCCCTTCATGAGGATAAAGCCCACCCCCTTGATCTCCGGGTCGACAATGTCATACTCGCACTGGCAGATCTGCCGGTCGACGATGGCTTCCACAAGGATGTCGGCAAAGGCCCGGTCAAAGGTGGTGAACACGGCGGCATCCACCTCGCCGGACAGCAGCGCCTCCAGCACGGCGTCATTATCCACATATCCCAGTATCTCCGCTTCGGGATACTGCAAGCCCGCATTTCTTTCCTGAACCGTCGCCTTTACTGCGGCAATGCGTGCCGTGGACAACTCTTCCTCGCTGCCTATCAGCGGCTTGGTGGGGTCCTGGGGGTCGGCACGGAGGAAGACCTCGTCTCCCTCAATGTCCGTGACCAGTATGTTATCGGTCATGGTGTAGAGCTCCAGGCGCTCGTCGGTGATGCTCCATACGTTGGCGGAGAAGTCCGCCTCCCCTTTTTCGGCGGCCACCAGCTGCTCCTCCGTCACGTCGTAGAACACATATTCCAGCTCCACGCCCAGATCTTCCGCCAGCTGCTGGCAGATAAAGGGCACATAGCCGGAAGGCTGACCTGCCCGGTCGGCGTATTCCTCCACCCCTTCCGGCACCCGGTAGCTCATCTTGCTGTTTCCCGACTGGAGAGCCACCCGCAGCGTTCCCCGCTGCCGGATAGTCTCCACGGAATGTTCCGCAAGCCGTGCCTCTTCCGCAGATACGGCCTGAAGCTCATGGCTTGGGACGGAGGGCTGGGTCTCATTTTGTGTATCTTCAGTCTGCGGAGCGGCGGTTGGAGCGGCGGGCTGCGCCTCGTCCTTTGCGGCGCAGGCACAGCAGGCCGTCATTGCAAAGCTGAGAAGAAGCAGTATGATGAGGATTTTTTTCATTGTAATACTCCTTATACAGTTTAATGTGGAGCGGACGGCAGATCCATGCCCTTTGCATCATTCGGGCCGGAGCCTTCACAGTATCTGAAAGCTCTCCATGATCTGTTGGGCGTCGCCCTCGGCCACGTTGGTCAGGGTAATGGTGTATATATAGCCCTTCGCCACGCAGAAATACTGCTTCTGCTCCAGGTCCCCCGGAGCGGTAAAGCTGCCCACATAATAGGGATTCCCGCCGATATCCACCGGCCCGCTGAGTTTGAAGTCTGTAATTCCCCGGCTGCTGCTGAGGAGCTCCTGATAGACGGGCTCCAAAGAGGCGAAATCGTCCATCGTTATACCCCCTGCGCTCTCTCGTACCACGTTGAAGTTGGCGCTCATATCGGAGGAATAGTACAGGCTGGTACCGGCTGCGGCAAGCTGGTCCAAGAGCTTCTGGTCAAAACCGTTTGCCGCTGCGATCTCCTTGCCTACCGTCTCCGCTATCTGCTCAATGTATTCGCTGTCTACGGCGAGCCAGCCCGAAGGCAGCTCCACGCTGAAGCCATATTCCGACACGGTCGCCTCCTCCGAGACCTTGGGCGTTTTTCCGCTTGCGGCGCTGGCCGTCCGGCTCATGATCAGCGTCACATCATCAATGACCCATGTAAGGGTACCGTCGGATTGCAGGGAGAAATATATGGGTTCGCCGTTTCCATCCACCACCGTAACATTCGTGCCCCTTTGCATCCAGGTGCATGAGGTATCTCCCTCGCTGGAGTTTATCTCCCCTGTGCCGTCCGGGTTGAGCAGCAAACACAGTTCCACGTCTAATTCGGAGATGTCGTTGACAATGATGCCCTCGGTTTCGGCGGCGGTCAGCTGCCATACCCCTGCGACGGAATCTGCCTCAGCCGCCGGCATGAAGCTCATGGTGTCTCCCACACCGTCCTCCCCCAGCAGAGAGCCGTCCGGCTGCAGAGTGTAGGACATGGGACCGTCGCTGTCCTCTATCAGGAATTCACCGTTTTTCTCCACCCATGTGCAGGGATAGCTTTCCCCATTGATGGTCTGCACGCCGGTCCCGTCCGCTTCAAGGCGCATGGTCATATACATGCCCTGCCGGTCCAGGTCTTCGTATGTGACGCCGTCGATAACAAGGGAGACCAATTCCCAATCCCCCTCTATGCCTGTGCCCTCCGTGATTTTCGCTTTGGCTGCGCTCTCCGTGATTTTCGCTTTGGCTGCGCTCTCCGTGATCTTTGCTCCGGCTGCGTCCTCTGTCTCTGTGCTCTCCGTGGATGCCGGTCTCAGAAAAAGCCATGCAATGAAAACACCCAGCAGTAATCCCAGAAGCACGCCAAGCAGTATGCCAGTAATTCTCTTCATAAGCTGTCCTCCTTTCCTAAGGGCTTACAATATGCTTGAATTGTCTCATAACCGTGCCTTAGTTTCTTTTCAAATGCGCAGGACCTCTCCCCCCGGGAGCATACCGCCCTGGTCCGGCTACATATACCTCCTCACATCTCGCTGCGTTCATCCACGAGGAACACCATGTTCTCAAGAGCTGCGCACAGCCTTGGGTGACGGATAACAAAATGGATCGCCGGAGTCTTGCATTTGGATACGCCTACCCACTTTCCCTTGCGGATAAAGATCTGCAAATTTTGAAAGGCGCTGCGGCCGACTTCCCGGGCCGTGTAGCCGGGATTGTCCGCAACAAAGGCCTGCGTCAGGCGCAGATGCTCCTGATAGTCGTCATAGTCATAGCGAAGTTCCCTTTCACAGAACAGGCCGGACAGAGCCAGGGAAGGCTTTTCTGCCTCAAACGCCTCCTTGGATAGCACCGGGAACTCCTCCTCATATGTGCCCTTTTGCAGCAGCAGTGCGACCAGCTCACGGCTCTGCCCAAAGGCCCGGCATATTCTCTCCCGTTCCGAAGGGGCAACGCCGTTTTTATCCAGGATACTCATGAGGCGCTCCTCCGACAGGGTGTGCGGCGGGAGTGAGGTCAGCACCGCACGGTATTCTCCGGCTTCGTGGGCCTCTTCAAATAAAAATGAGCTGTATATGCCTTCGGAGGCGTCCCTGTAGATATCCATCAGCGGCTGCGCCGATTTTAAAATGGCCTCCGCCCGCCGCCTGTAATAGGGCAGGTCGCCTTTGGCCTGTGAAAAGAGACAGCGCCCGTTGGCAAAATCTCCGGCGATACACTCGCCTTCCACCGCCGCAGAGCCGGAGCAAAACAACAGATGGCCGTATAGGCCGTTGTGCCTGCCCCGCAGATACCAGGGGGATATCTGGCCTGTCATATACAGGGGTATCCAGCTTTCCAGGCCCAGCATCATTTCCTCATAGGGGCGGTTCAGGTCGTGGACCATGTCCAGGTGCAGGCCTTTTTTCAAAATGGCCGCCAGCCCCAGCATCCACTTTTTTGAAAACTCTATGTCCTGCGCCAGTTCTTCCATGGGCATATCGCTGCATATGAACACCGGCTCCCGGGAGCGGGAAAGCGCAGTGCTCTTCAGGAAGTCCAGAAGAGCCTGGCGAAAATTCTCCAGCCCGTAATGCACCTTGAAGGAGGGCAGCTGAAACGGCACCGTAGGGACTTTCAGCTGGTCAAAACGGAAGGCTCGTATGTAGTCGTTAAGGTCGAACTCATCCAGTTTTTCCAGGAAGGAGAACGTGGAGTCGGGCTGAGTGGCTTCACCGTTGAGCAGCCATCTTGCCAGAAGGGCAGAGCACGAGGCGTCATCTCCCAGCGCCTCCGGCTCCAGTCCCAACAGTCGGGCCAGCTCGGAGCGCTCCGTCGCACTCCTGCACCGCCTGACCGTGTAATTTCCCACCGACCGGGCAAATGCGGCGGGGTTTGCCGGCGTGCGCTGCCCCGTGCGGATACGTGACAGATAGGAGGGGTCAAAGCTCAGCGCCCTGGCCATTTCCCCCAGACGGAGGTGTAACAGGTTGACGAGCAGGTCAAAGTTTGCCGCCAGTCTGGTTTGACCGTATTCTTCATATCCCAGCGCCTTGCGAAAATCTCTCAGCACGCTTTCCTGCGTCAGAGTAAGCTCCCCTTTTTGTTCCGCCAGATACGCAATACCCTTTGCAAGGCGAACCAGAGCCTCGCTGTCGGGAGCCGGCGTACGCTTTGCGCTGCGGTAGCGGCTGATAACGGCGGACGAAAGCTCGGACGCTTCCGCCAGTTCCAGAGCGGTAACATTCAGCCGCCCCAGGTACTCGTTGAGCATTTCATGAAATTGCATGGAGTTTCCCCTCTTTCCTGCCCCTGTGTATCAGCTCGGCTGCACTACATTTGTTTGTTTTAATTATAACATCTGTTTATAGACGGCGGCAAACGGTTGACAAGCAGTCAATGACATTTTGGCAAATTATGTTCCCCCCGCAGCTTTATCTGTAGACTTGCTTTTCTTTTTTGGAATGGTACAAGCTTTCGGGCAGGCAGTAAACGCACCCGAAAAATCCCTTTGCCCCAGGCTGAGGCGAAGGTCTTCGCCGGAGTCTGGGGCAAGAGGTGCCTCGTTTATTGGCACAACCATAGTTTTACGGCTGACAGCGGCGGGTGTACCCCGCCGCTGTCAGCCGTAAGAACCGCATATTGGATATATCTGCTCTTCCCTCCGGGGACTAGCCGGCTGCGCCGGCGTCGCCGGGGGCCGTTTCTTGGTTGGGACCACCGGCACCAGAAATCCC
>CALWVZ010000078.1 GCA_944385125.1 uncultured Oscillospiraceae bacterium | reverse complement strand
TTCCTTTTGGCATAATAAAGCACCCCACTTGTTATCCAGTATACCATACTGTCTAACAAATGGGGTGCAGTTCAAAACTGCCTGCTGTTTTTTATCGCTCTGTCCCGTATATCAGCCCTGGCCGATGAGGCTGTAATTCAGGGTATCGGCGATGTAGTCCATATCCTCCTCCGTCACGCCCTCCTCGCTGTGAACATGCATTGCAAAAAATGAGTTTTCCAGATACACATATATGTAGGCGTCCCGGCCGTTGGATAGGATGCTCAGCTCCGTGCCGTCGGGAGCGGTATGGCTGCGTTGGGTAAAAGAGTCTAAATTCCTCTCCCAGTTTATGACTTCCTTTCCGCTGGACAGGGTGGAGTACATGGAGTTGTAGCCGTAGCAGGTGACCCGCTCCCCGCTGGAGGGCAGATCCACATAGTAGCTGACGCAGAAGCTGCCTTCATCATACCAGTATACCTTGTCAAAACCCACCGGGGTCTCATAGAAGATGTTCCCGGCGCAGCCCATCTCCGCCGTCTTTTCCGCCAGCTGCCGGTTGGTGAGGAACTGCTCCCCGCTCATGCCGGTGGTCTCGCTGCTCCACATCAGCTGATGACCCTTCCGCAGCTTCAGGCCGTACTTTGCGGCTATCTCCTCCAGCTTGTCCGCATCCTCCTGGGAATATACCTGATAATTGAAGTCGTAATCCCCGTATGAATCGCCCGATTGCCTATTGGCCCAGGCTTCAAACTGCTCAAATTCCTCGGCGCTCACGGTTATATACTCGCTCTCGCCATTATCGATTATTTCCACCGTGACGCTGCCGTCGTCATTTTCCGTCACTATCAGGCCACAGCTCTTCTCTTTCACAGAGCTGAAGGCCTCCGGTAGAGCTACTCCATTGTAACGGTAGTCCTGCCACTCCGCCCAGGCGGCCTTGGAGGCGGCCAGCTTTTCCTCCAGCCCCTCCCTATCCTTCAGGGCGTTCTCCTGGGTACCGGCGCTTTCCGTCTCCTCCGGCACCGCCTGGGGCTGGGTGAGAGATATTTTTGAGAGCTCCTGCCCGTCTATCTCCAGCGTGTCCGCAAGCAGCAGGGCCCGGAAGTCCAGCAGCCCGGCGGCGTAGGCGGCGGTGACCATGAAGGAGGCGATGATGGCGGCGATCAGCAGGGTCCTGTATGCTCTCCTGCCGGAGCCTCCCTTGGCCCTTTTGCCCGCCGCCGGGGCCAGGGCCTCCTCAAGCAGCTCATCGTCCATGTATTGAAGTATATTGTCCCAGTCATAGTGCTTCATACTGCGATGCCCTCCTTTTGCAGATAGTCTCTCAGTCCCCGGCGTATACGGTACAGCCGGGAGGACAGCACTTTTTTCGTCTCCCCAAAATCTTTTGCCAGACTGTCCATGTCCTCCATGAGAAAGTAGCGGCGCAGGAACAGCCGGCGGCTGTCCCCGCTGAGAGTGCGCAGATAGCCGTTTATAAACTCCGCCAGCTCTCTTGCCTCCATGTGCTCCGTTATGCTTCCTGAGGATGCCAGGCACTCGTCCAGCTCGGAGTACAGCACATCCCCCCTGTCATCCCGCTTCTGCCGCTGCTTTTGCCGCAGGGCCATGAGGGCGCCGTTGCGGTTTATCTTGGCGGCATAGGCCAGCAGCTGCCGGGGCCGCTGGGGCGGTATGCTGTCCCACAGCTTCATGTAGGTGTCCGCCACCACTTCCTCCGCATCCCTGGGGTCTTTCAGGATGTTCAGGGCGGCGGAGCGCAGGATGCGCCCGTATTTCTTTTCCACCATGACCAGGGCCTCCTGAGAGCGTTCCCAAAACAGGGCCGTTATCTTTTCGTCGTCCATAGCCTGCTCCCTTCTTTCTTGCCTTTCACCCATAAAGATGCCGAAAGCCCGGGGATATCACGGCGCCGGGGAAAAATTTTTTAGAGAATAAATAAGGCCCCGCCATGATGCGGGGCCTGATATAATCCTTATTTGCTTATCACCTTGCCCAGCACCCGCAGGGGCAGCTCCGGGGAGATGACTATATCATCATACTTGGGGTTCAGGGAGTGGAGGGCCAGGGCCTCCCCCTTTACCGCCAGCTGCTTCAGATAGGCGCTGCCGTCATAGAGGAAGATGCCTATCTCCCCGGTCATGAGGCTTCGCTGCTGGCGCACCCAGATGGTCTGGCCGTCGTGGAACCTGGGCTCCATACTGTCTCCCGAGACCCGGACGCCGAAATTGGCCCCCTCCGGCACTTCACGGCCCACCTCCACCATCTCATAATCCTCGCCGTCCAGAAACTGGCCGGTGCCGGCGGAGACCGCCAGGGAGTAGAGGGGCAGGCTGCGCAGTTCTTCCTGCTCCTGCCGGTCGCTGTAGCGGCCGGTGTCCCTCAAAAGCTGCACGTAGTCCATCACCTTTTTCCGGCCCTCCCGGTTCAGCCCGGCCAGCAGGCCCTCCCCATGGCCGGAGAAGACCCCCCGTATATCGTCGATGCCCAAAGCGTCGCACAGGGCCAAAAACTGCCGGGCGTTGGGCAGGGTGGAGCCGTTCTCCCACTTGGACACCGCCTGGTTGGATATCTGGAAGCCCAGCATGTTCAGGCAGGAGGCCAGCTGGGCCTGGTTCATCCCCAGCTGCTTTCTGCGCCGGGATATAAGTTCTCCAATATTTTTATACATCCTATCACCTTTTCTTTCTGTGCTCACATTATATCCTATATCTTGGAGAATTGCAATAGTAAATATATCCGATTTGGATAATCTGTTTTTCCTGTTCCTGCAAGCTCCAGGTTTTGCGCTCTGTCTTGCACTCCCTCTGAGCTCCCCCGCTTTCTTCCCTTCCCTTTCAAGTCTCGGAAATACCTTGCCCACGCTTACATATTCACGGGCTAAAAAGGGGTAAAATGCCATTAAATGGTAATTTTTTGAACATTTTGGCAATAAATGGTAATGTTAAATTATTGTGAAGTGGCCTTGACTTATTGATTTAATGATAAAAATCGTATAATATTGTAATACAAGATATGGGAACTTTTACTAAGATTATGGGGGAGTGAGGAATAATGAAGTCTACCGGCATAGTGCGTAAAGTGGATGAGCTGGGCCGTATCGTCCTGCCCATCGAGATGCGGCGCACTCTGGACATTGCGGAGAAGGACACCCTTGAGGTCTATGTGGAGGGCGAGAGCATTATTCTTCGCAAGTACCAGGACGCCTGCGTCTTTTGCGACAGCGTAAGGGACCTAGTCAGTTACAAGGGACGCTGTGTCTGCCCTGAGTGCATTGCGGCTCTCAGCCGCAAACTGTAGTGAAAATGTTGAAGCCGTATTATCCGTATACGGCTTCAACATTTTCATCGGTCCGTATTTTCATCATCCGGGGAGCTGCGCTCCCCGGATAGTTTCTTTATTCTCCGTCCCTTTCCCAAGGGGGAGCCTGACTTGTCTTCTGCTTCTCCGCCGGGCCTTTGCGAAACACCTTTGCCGCCAGGAAGGGCAGGAAGATGACGGCGTTGATGACCAGGGAGACAAGCACGTCCATCCAGCCTATGGCATAGCCGCTCAGCTGGGTCGTTCCGCTGACCGCCACGGCCAGATTGTTGTTTATAAAGTGCAGCGCCACCGGCACCCAGGCCAGCGCCGAGCCGCCTATCATCCCGTAGGACTGAAGGGCAGTCCCTGTTCCGGCTCCTGAGGGCAGGGCAAAGTTGACAAAACAGCAGAGGGCCATCAGCGCAGTGAAGACTACAAAGAATATGAAGAAGCCTTTCGGCATTGCGGCGCTCTCCTCAGTGCCTTCCCCGCCAGGCCGCCTCTTTGTGATAAGGCAGGCCAGCATCACACCTGCCGCCGGATAGAACATCTGGGCATTGGGAAAGGGGTAGGTGTCCAGGCCCAGCTTATATGCGATACCCAGGGGCAGCCCCATCAGGAAGGTGAAGCCGTAGGCCGCTATGATAAAAATAAGCAGCTGCCGCTTTTCTATGCTTGAAAGTCTTTTTTCTCCGTTCATTTTTCTCCTTTCGTCCCGTCACATCCGATGGTATATCCTCAGGACTTCCTCCGTCTCACGCCCGTCGGGCCCGGTGAGCACCAGGGAGGGCAGAATGTCCAGCCCCGGCCTGCCGCCCCGGCGGCCCTCCACCAGCGCCAGGCTGGGGGCGCTGTCCGCCTTGTGGCAGACCAGGCGCAGCCGCTTGGGCTCCAGGCCCTTGGCCGTCATTGCACAGAAAAGCTCCGACAGCCGCTCCGGCTTGTACACCACCGAGAAGCTGCCCCCGGTGCAGCAGAGGTAGGAGGCCGCAGCGCAGATATCCTCCAGGGTGCAGCTCAGCTCTCCCCGGGCCCCGGAGCGCTTTTCATCGGGAGAGAGCCTTCCCCGCTCCACGGGAAAGTAGGGCGGGTTTGCCGCCACCAGGTCGAAGCTGCCGCTTTTGAACAGCTCCCGGTGACGGCGGATGTCTCCGCAGATTATTTTGCTTCTGTCCTCCAGGGAGTTTTTCTCCATGTTTTCCCGGGCAAGCTCCGCCGCCTCCTCCACCAGCTCCAGGCCGGTCATGTGCAGCCTGGGACTGCGCCAGAGCAGCAGCAAGGCTATAGCGCCGGAGGCGCAGCCCAGGTCTATGCCTCTTTTCCTCCCGGAGCTGTTCACAAAGTCCGCCAGAAGCACGCAGTCGGTGCTGAGCTTGAAATGCTCCGCCTGGGCAAAGGCCGGTCCGTCTTCCCAAAGAGCCGTAAATTCCGGCATGGTCCTCTCCTTTCTACGGTGAAAAGGGAATAAACTTTCATTTCAAAATAACTATACAAACAGAATGAGGGGCGATGTTTATCGCCCCTCATTACGGTACTGTAAAGAGGCCTCGCAGAGTTTTTCGCCCCGGCGAAAAAATAATTTCAATGGTTTTCTGCGGCGACATGTGCGTCGCAGAAAACACTTCTCACGGA
>CALWVZ010000077.1 GCA_944385125.1 uncultured Oscillospiraceae bacterium | reverse complement strand
TTTTTCGCCCCGGCGAAAAAATAATTTCAATGGTTTTCTGCGGCGACATGTGCGTCGCAGAAAACACTTCTCACGGAGCGAAGTGTCGAATTGTATGCCCTAGGCATACAACCGAGGCATGGAGCGCAGTGCATGTTTTTTATCAAAGAAGGCCGTGCCTTCTTTGATAAGTTAAGAATGAGGGGCGATGTTTATCGCCCCTCATTCTATGTTGTTGTAAGATCACTCCTGAACAATTGCCTCGGCAGGGCACTGGGCTGCGCAAGCGCCGCACTCCAGGCACTTATCGGCGTCGATCTCATAGTGCAGTTCGCCCATGTCGATCGCTTCGGCAGGGCACTGGGCTGCGCAAGCACCGCAGGACAGGCACTCATCGGTAATAACAAAAGCCATTATCTTACCTCCCATGTTATTTGACCACTTAGGCCATCGTTGGCTACATTGTAACACATCTTATGCAAAAATCAATTATAAAATTTAAGCCCGCCGATAAATTTAAAAAAAGCTGTCCATAATGAGACTGTCAAGGGCCCGTGTCCCCGAAGGGAGGCCTTAGGCGGCTGTGGGCAGGGTATCTCTGCAAAAACACCGTTTTCCGGGCCTGGCCCAGGGGAAAAGCTTCTTCTCCCCGGCCCAACAAATTTTCCTGCCGTCCGCTCTTTTCGTCTGTTTCGGCGGGCAGGACTGTGGATAATATATTATTATATACGCTGCTTCCAAGGGGGTATGCCTTATAAAGAGCAATGAGAAATTCACCCAGCGGGCGGAGCTGGCCATCGAGAACGCCCGCATAGCTGCCGGCGAGCTGGGCCAGGGCTACGTAGGCACGGAGCACCTGCTGCTGGGCATTATGATGGAACGGGACGGTCTGGGCGCCAGGGTGCTCCAGCGCCAGGGTCTGGACAAGGCCCGGCTGTGGCACATAGTCCAGCGCTGCAACGGCGCCGGCAGTCCCGGCAGGCCGGAGCAGGGTCTGACTTTCCGGGCCCGCCAGGCAGTTGAAAAGGCGGCCCAGGAGGCAAAACAGCTGCAGCAGGGATATATAGGCACCGAGCACCTGCTGCTGGGCATACTGCGGCAGAACGACTGCGGCGGCGCCGCCGCTCTGCGGGAGGCCGGGGCGGACCTGAACGATATCTATACCGATATAATGGCGGTCTTCGGTAATCCCGGCTCCAACAACCGCTCCCAGACCGGCACCGCCCGCAGCACCATACGCCGGGCGGACACCAGGATACTGGACCAGTACAGCCGGGACCTGACGGAGCTGGCCGCCGCCGGGCGCATCGACCCGGTGGTGGGCCGTGGCAACGAGATACGCCGGGCCATCCAGATACTCTCCCGGCGCAGTAAAAACAACCCCGTGCTGGTGGGTGAGCCCGGCGTGGGCAAGACCGCCGTGGCGGAAGGCCTTGCCCTCTGCGTCAGCCGGGGCCAGGCCCCTCCAGAGCTGAGGGATAAGCGCATAGTTTCCCTGGATATCCCGGCCCTGCTGGCGGGCACAAAGTACCGGGGCGACTTTGAAGAACGGGTAAAATCCGTGCTGCGGGACGTGCGCCGGGCGGGAGACGTCATCCTGTTCATCGACGAGCTGCACACCATCATCGGCGCCGGCAGCGCCGAGGGGGCCATAGACGCCGCCAACATCCTTAAGCCGGCCCTGGGCCGGGGAGAGGTGCAGATAATCGGGGCCACCACCCCGGAGGAATACCGCCGCCACATTGAGAAGGACGCCGCCCTGGAGCGGCGCTTCCAGCCCATCAAGGTCACGGAGCCGGACAAGGAGCACACCATGGAGATGCTGCAGAGCCTCCGGCCTGCCCTGGAAAAGCACCACGGAGTCAGCCTGAGCCCGGAGGCTCTGGAGGCGGCCTACGCCCTTTCGCTGCGGTATATAAACGACCGCTTCCTGCCGGACAAGGCCATAGACCTGCTGGACGAAGCGGCTGCCGCAGTACACGTGGAAGGGCAGCGCCGGGAGGTGGTGGCCGGGGATATAGCCAAGGTGGTATCTCTCTGGACGGATATCCCCGTCTGCTCCCTGGACGAGAGCGAGAGCCAGCGGCTGAAGGCCCTGGAGGAGCAGCTGAAAAAGCGCATCATAGGCCAGGACGAGGCGGTGGCGGCGGTGGCCCGGGCCATTCGCCGCAGCCGGGTAGGCCTGAAGGACCCCCGGCGGCCCGTGGGCAGTTTTCTGTTTCTCGGGCCCACCGGCGTAGGTAAGACGGAGCTGTGCCGGGCTCTGGCCGCCACGGTGTACGCCGACGAGAGCGCCGTCATCCGCCTGGACATGTCGGAGTATATGGAAAAGCACTCAGTGAGCCGGCTCATCGGTTCTCCCCCGGGCTATGTGGGCTATGAGGACGGGGGACAGCTGACGGAGAAGGTGCGGCGCAAGCCCTGGAGCGTGGTGCTTTTTGACGAGATAGAGAAGGCCCATGAGGACGTGTGGAGCATCCTGCTGCAAATAATGGATGACGGCCATCTCACCGATTCCACCGGCCGCCGGGTGGATTTCAGCAACACCGTTATAGTCATGACCTCCAACATTGGAGCAAAGGCGATCACGGAAAACCGCCCGCCCCTGGGCTTTACCGACAGCGCCGAGAGGGACGACGAAGCCATGAAGCGCAGGGTCATGGAGGAGCTGAAGGCCACCTTCAAGCCGGAGTTCCTCAACCGTGTGGACGAGACCATAGTATTCCACCGCCTCAGGGAAGAGGACATGTTCGCCATAACCCAGACCATGCTGGGGCAGTTGAAGGAGCGTTTTCTCACCCTGGATATCCGGCTGTCCGTGCCGGAGGAGGCGGCCCGGTGGCTGGCTCACCGGGGCTATGACGACAAGTACGGAGCCCGGCCCCTGCGCCGTACCCTGGAGCACTGGATAGAGGATGCGGCGGCGGAGCTGCTGCTGGAGGGGAGCCTAGGCCCGGGGGATACTCTTGCCCTCTCTCTGTCTGGGGATTCTCTGGAGCTGAGGCGCACCGTGTAGGCCACAATAAGGCAGGGCCCTGATTAGTTCAGGGCCCTGTTTTAATCTGCTTTCAGATCCTTTACCGGGCAGTGCGCCGGCGGCGGGAACTTTACCGGCCCCGGCAGTTCCCGGCATTTTCGCTTCAGACTTGGCATTTTTCGGCTTTTTTTCGCCCTGCCGATTTCTTTCCTTAAAATAAATTAAGTATTCCACTTGACATAACTTCGTTAAAAGGCTAAAATATATCAGGCAATATTGTGGGGTGCCGGGGAGCTCCCCATTATATTTCTTTTAGAATACGACGGATTCGTTTTATGGTCCGTCTTCTTTAAATTTTATTTCCAGCATATATACCCATAAACCACCGCAAAATTCTTAAAGAATGGAGGTGTGTTTACTTACTATGTCAACGCCTTTATGGATCCTTATAATCGCAGTTGCTGCGGTTTTATGTTTTTTGCTTGGTATCCTGTACCGAAAAAAAGTGGCTGAGCGGGAGATCGCCAGCGCCGAAGAAGAGGCCAAGCGGATAATAAATGAGTCTATAAAAAGTGCGGAGAGCAAGAAAAGAGAAGCTCTCGTAGAGGCAAAGGAAGAAATACACAAAAACCGCTCCGAGTATGAGCGGGAAGTCAAAGAGCGCCGCTCCGAGCTCCAGAAGCAGGAGCGCCGCCTGCAGCAGAAAGAAGAGAACCTGGACAGGAAGCTGGACTCCGTAGAGAAAAAGAACGACACTCTCAGCAATAAGATCGCCGCCGTGGAAGCCCAGCAGCAGGAAGTGGCCATGGTGAAGAAGAGCCAGCTGGAGATGCTGGAGAAGATATCCGGCTTCACCATCGAGGAAGCCAAGGCCTACCTTATCTCCAACATCCGGGACGATGTCACCCATGAAATGGCCATGAAGGTCAAGGAGATCGAGGCCCAGTACAAGGAGGAGGCCGACTCCCGGGCAAGGGAGATAATAGCCACCGCCATCCAGCGCTGCGCCGCCGATCACGCCAGCGAGATAACCGTCTCCGTCGTACCTCTCCCCAACGACGAGATGAAGGGCCGCATCATCGGCCGCGAGGGCCGCAACATCCGCAGCATAGAGACCCTTACAGGCTGCGACCTGATTATCGACGATACCCCCGAAGCCATAACCGTTTCCAGCTTTGACCCGGTGCGCCGGGAGGTGGCCCGCCTGGCCCTGGAGAAGCTCATCCAGGATGGCCGCATCCATCCCGCCCGTATCGAGGAGATGGTGGCCAAGGCTCAGAAGGAAGTCAACGCCGTGATCAAGTCCGAAGGCGAACGGGCCGTATTCGAGACCAACATCCACGGTCTCAACCCGGAGATAATCAAGCTCCTGGGCCGCATGAAGTACCGTACCAGCTACGGCCAGAACGTGCTGAACCACTCCATCGAAGTCTCCCATATCGCCGGGCTGCTGGCCTCCGAACTGGGAGTGGACGTGAACGTGGCAAAGCGGGCCGGTCTGCTCCACGACCTGGGCAAGTCCATCGACCACGAGGTCGAAGGCAGCCACGTCACCATCGGCGTGGACATTGCCAGAAAATACAAGGAGTCCGAGGCCGTCATCCACGCCATCGAGGCCCACCACGGCGACGTGGAGCCCCACACCGTGGAGGCCTGCCTGGTCCAGGCGGCGGACGCTATCTCCGCCTCCCGCCCCGGCGCCCGGCGCGAGAACATTGAAAACTATGTCAAGCGTCTTGAGAAGCTGGAGGAAGTCTCCAAGAGCTTCCCGGGCATCGCCAGCTCCTACGCCATCCAGGCCGGCCGCGAGATACGCATCATGGTCAAGCCCGAGGATGTCAGCGAGGACCAGATGGTCCTGCTGGCCCGGGATATCGCCAAGAAGATCGAAGAGGAGCTCACCTATCCCGGTCAGATAAAGGTCCACGTCTTCCGTGAGACCAAGGCCGTGGATTACGCAAAGTAAACAGGAAATTCTCAGCCGGTTTTCCGTTACTTCACGGAAAACCGGCTGTTTTTCCCGCCCGGCAAAAACTATACAGCCGCATCAATGATGTGAAAAGCGCCCGCAGCGAATTTGCCTGCGGGCGCTCTTTGCGCACAAGAATCAGCCTCTGCTCAGCTAAAGACGGAGAGGAGGAAGCCGGCGGCGATGGCGGAGCCGATGACGCCGGCCACATTGGGGCCCATGGCGTGCATCAGCAGGAAGTTTGTCTTGTTGTACTTGCGGCCCAC
>CALWVZ010000076.1 GCA_944385125.1 uncultured Oscillospiraceae bacterium | reverse complement strand
AGCTGGCTGAAAAACCTGGGACTGCAGATCCACATCTCCGTGGGCGCCTATCAGACCGTCCTGGGCCTCATAGGCGACACCAGCCGGGTGGACATGGACCTGGTGAGCAGCCTGGAGATAGTGGACGCAGTAAAACGGGTCACCGAGCCTTTCAAGTGCTGCAACCGCAAGTTCCACCCCGAGGACATGGTGGTGGACTGCCAGGGCGTGAAGATAGGCGGGGGCAACTTCGTCATGATAGCCGGGCCCTGCTCCGTGGAGAGCGAGGAACAGATAGTAGCCGTGGCCAAGGCCGTCAAAGCCGCCGGAGCTCAGATACTCCGGGGCGGCGCCTTTAAGCCCCGCACCTCTCCCTACGACTTCCCCGGTCTGAAGGCCACCGGCCTGGAGCTTTTGAAGATAGCCCGGCAGGAGACCGGCCTGCCCTTCGTCACCGAGATAATGAGCGTTGCGGACCTGCCCCTCTTCGAGGATGTGGACATGCTCCAGGTGGGCGCCAGGAACATGCAGAACTTCGACCTTTTGAGAGAGCTGGGTAAGATGGACAAGCCCGTGCTTTTGAAGCGGGGCCTGGCCAACACCCTGAAGGAGCTGCTGATGAGCGCCGAATACATCATGGCCAGCGGCAACGAACAGGTGGTCCTCTGCGAGCGGGGCATCCGCACCTACAGCGACTACACCAGGAACACCCTGGACATCTCCGCCGTGCCCATGCTCCACGAGCTGTCCCACCTGCCCGTCATCGTGGACCCCAGCCACGCCACCGGCATCGCCAAGCTGGTGCCCCCCTGCGCCCTTGCTGGGGCTGCCGCCGGGGCCGACGGTCTAATAATAGAAGTCCACAACGACCCCATCCACGCTCTCTGCGACGGGGCCCAGTCCCTGCGGCCTGAGGAATACGCCGCTCTGGCCGGGAAAGTCAAAAAGCTGAGGGAGGCAATAGTCTGATGAAAGTAGGTATCGTCGGTCTGGGGCTCATAGGCGGCTCCTTCGCCTGGGCCTACCACAACGATGGCCATCAGGTCCTGGCCTTCAACCGCACCCGCTCGGTGCTGGATTTCGCCATGCTCAGCGGCGCCGTGGACGAAGAGCTCACTGAGGAAAACGCCGGGGACTGCGACCTGATCCTGGTCACCCTCTACCCCCAGGCAGCCATAGATTACATTGACCGCATGGGCCCCCACTTCGGGAAAAAGCCCCTGGTGCTGGACTGCTGCGGCACAAAGCGGGTGGTGTGCTCCGCCTGCTTCCCCATTGCGGAGAGGGACGGCTTCACCTACATCGGCGGCCACCCCATGGCGGGAACCCACAACTCCGGCTTCAAATACGCCAAGGGCAGCATGTACAAAGGCGCCCCCATGGTCATCGTGCCCCCCCGCTTCGACGACATTGAGCTGCTGGGCCGGGTGAAGGAGCTGCTAGCCCCCGCCGGCTTCGGCAGGATATCCGTGACCACAGCGGAAAAACACGACCAGATGATAGCCTTCACTTCCCAGATGGCCCACGTGGTCTCCAACGCCTACATCAAGAGCCCCACCGCCAAGGTACACAAGGGCTTCTCCGCCGGCAGCTACAAGGACCTGACCAGAGTTGCCTGGCTCAACCCCCCCATGTGGGCGGAGCTCTTTATGGAGAACAAGGACTTCCTGCTCTCTGAGCTGGAGCTGTTTATAGCCAGCCTCACCCAGTACCGGGATGCCATGGTGAATGAGGACATGCCGGAGCTCATCCGCCTGCTGGATGAGGGCCGCAGGCTGAAGGAGGAGGTGGACGGCCGGTGAAAAAGGTACGCATATCTGCCTCCCGGGAATATGACGTACTGGTGGAGCGGGGCCTGCTGGACAAAAGCGGCCAGCTTATAAAGGCAGCCACCGGCTCCAAAAAGGCAGTCATCATCTCCGGGGATATCGTCTTTCCCCTATACGTGGAGCGACTGAAGCGCTCCTTGGAGGCCGCCGGCCTGGAGACGGAGGTCTTTGTCCTGCCCCACGGGGAGCAGTCCAAGACCCTGGCAAACTACGGCCGCATCCTGGAGTTCCTGTCGGAAAAGCGCCTGGGCCGCAGCGACGTGCTGGTGGCTCTGGGCGGGGGCGTCACCGGGGACATCACCGGCTTTGCCGCCTCCACCTATCAGCGGGGCATGAACTTCGTGCAGGTGCCCAGCACCCTGCTGGCGGCGGTGGACTCCTCCGTGGGAGGCAAGACCGCCGTGGACCTGCCCGGGGGCAAGAACCAGGTGGGCAGCTTCTACCAGCCCGCCCTGGTCATCTGCGACCCTGACTTGCTGTCCACTCTGCCGGAGGAGGAGCTTGCCTGCGGCTGCGCCGAGGTGATAAAATACGCCGTTTTGGGCAGCCGGGACTTCTTTGACAGGCTGAAAGCCCTCCCTGTATCGCAGCAGCTGGAGGATGTGATATGCACCTGCGTGGAGATGAAGCGGGACATCGTTGCCCAGGACGAGTACGACCGGGGCCTGCGCCAGCTTCTGAACCTGGGCCACAGCTTCGGCCACGCCGTGGAGGCCTGCAGCGGCTTTACCGTGCTCCACGGCCAGGCCGTTTCCATAGGCATGGCGGCCATCACCCGGGCCGCCGCAGTCAAGGGCCATTGCTCCCGGGAGACTCTGGAGGAGCTGCTGGGGCTCTTGCAACAGTACAAGCTGCCCACGGACTGTCCCTACGGCCTGGAGGAGATGTACTCCGCCTCCCTGCTGGATAAGAAATTCACCGGGGGGAAGATGCACCTCATAGTGCCGGAGGAGATAGGCCGCTGCCGCATAGAGGCGGTAGCCATGGAAGAGATAAAAGACTGGATGGCAGCGGGGGGGATCACTGGATGAATGTTAGTATAAAGCCCGGCGAGAGGCATGGCAGGGTGAAGATACCCGCCTCCAAATCCCAGGCCCACCGGCTGCTCATCTGCGCCGCCCTGGGCGAAACGGAAACCCTTATAGAATGCGACGGGCTCTCGGCGGATATACGCTCCACCGCCCAGTGTCTCAATGCCCTGGGAGCGGAGATAGTCCCCATCTGGGACGACCTTGCCCTTTTGGTGCGGCCAATAGGCAAGGCCCCCCAGGGTCTGTGCCATCTGCCCTGCGGGGAGAGCGGCAGCACCCTGCGCTTTCTCCTGCCGGTCTGCGGAGCCCTTGGGGCCGACGCCGTTTTCCACATGGAGGGCAGGCTGCCCCAGCGGCCCCTGTCCCCCCTGGACGCCCAGCTGAGAAAGCACGGCATGGAGCTGAGGCGGGAGGGCGAGCTGCTCCACTGCTCCGGCAAGTTGGAAGCCGGGGACTATGAGCTGCCGGGGAACGTGTCCTCCCAGTACATCTCCGGGCTGCTGCTGGCCCTGCCCCTGGTGGAGGGGGACAGCAGCCTGAAGGTCACCGGCAGCATAGAGTCGGCGGCCTACATCACCATGACCGAAGACGCTCTGAGGCTTTCCAGCCTGGCTTTTACCAAAGAAAACAGCAGCTACTCCATTCCCGGCTCCCAGCGCAGCCGTCTGCCCAGGACCTTGCAGGTAGAAGGAGATTTCTCCAACGCAGCCTTCTTCCTGTGCATGGGGGCCCTGTCCCCGGAGGGGATAGAGGTCACCGGCCTTGACCCCGCCTCCCACCAGGGAGACAGGGCCGTTGTGGACATCCTACGCAGCTTCGGTGCGGAGATAGAGGAGCTGAAGGGGGGCTACTTTGTCCGCCGCTCCCGGCTCCGGGGCCTTACAATAGATGCAAAGCCCATCCCCGACCTTATCCCGGTGCTCAGCGTGGTGGCGGCTCTGGCTGAGGGGGAGACCCGCATAGTCAACGCCGGGCGGCTGCGGCTGAAGGAGTCTGACCGGCTCTCAAGCACCGCCGCTCTTATCCGCACCCTGGGCGGGGAGGCGGAGGAGCTGGAGGAAGGCCTGGTCATCCGGGGCATGGCCCGGCTCTCCGGCGGCAGCGTGGACTCCTGGGGGGACCACCGCATAGCCATGGCGGCGGCCACCGCCGCCTGCGGCTGCACCGGCACGGTGGAGCTCAGCGGCGCCCAGGCGGTAAACAAGTCCTACCCTCGCTTCTGGGATGACTTCAATGATTTGCAGGAGGGCAGCATATGAGCAGTTCTTACGGCGAAAACCTGCGGCTGAGTATTTTCGGCCAGTCCCACTCCGCCGCCATAGGCATGACTCTGGAAGGCATCCCCGCCGGGGAGCACATAGATCTTGACCAATTGCAGCGCTTCATGGAGCGCCGGGCCCCGGGCCGCAAGGCCTATTCCACGGCCCGCAGGGAGGCCGACAGGCCGGAGTTCCTCTCGGGGCTTAGGGGCGAATACACCTGCGGCGCCCCCCTCAGCGCCATAATAAGAAACGGGGACACCCGCTCCAAGGACTACGCCGCCTTTTCCTCTGTGCCCCGCCCCGGCCACGCCGACTACACCGCCCAGGTAAAGTACTTCGGCTACCAGGATTACGCCGGGGGCGGCCACTTCTCCGGGCGGCTCACCGCCCCGCTGTGCATAGCCGGGGGCATCTGCCTGCAAATACTCCAGCGCCAGGGCATAGAAGTGATATCCCGGATAAAGTCCATAGGCCCGGTGACCGACGAGAGAGTGCTGCTGTCCTCCACCGCCGGGAAGGATTTCCCCACCGTGGATGAGGCGGCGGGAGAGGCCATGCAGGCGGCCATTGAAGAGGCCCGTATGGCCGGGGATTCCCTGGGCGGCGTCATCGAGTGCACCGTGCTGGGCCTGCCCGCCGGTCTTGGCGACCCCATGTTCGGGGGCATGGAAAACCGCATAGCCGCCATAGTCTTCGGCATCCCCGCCGTGAAAGGCATAGAGTTCGGCGCAGGCTTTGACTCCGCCCGGCTGAGAGGCAGCGAAAACAACGACAGCTTCGTCATAGAGAACGGGCAGATAAGGACCCGCAGCAACAATTGCGGCGGCATCCTGGGCGGCATCACCGACGGCATGCCCCTTGTGTTCCGGGCCGCCATAAAGCCCACCCCCTCCATAGCCAGGGAGCAGGAAAGTGTGGACATGCGGGAGCTGAAGGAGGCAAAGCTCACTGTGGGCGGCCGACACGACCCCTGCATAGTCCCCCGGGCGGTGCCCTGCATGGAGGCCGCCGCCGCCATAGCCGTATACGACGCCCTGCTGGGGCGCAGAAAGGAATTGAGGTAGAGAGAGATGGACCTGAGCGACTACAGAAAGCAGATAGACGAGATCGACGATGAGCTGGTAAAGCTCTTCTCCCGGCGCATGGAGACCGCCGCCGATATAGCCCGGTGTAAGCGGGGCATGGGCAAGGCGGTCATGGACGCAAAGCGGGAGCGGGAGAAGCTGCTGGACATCCTGGGCAAGTGCCCGGAGGAGTTCCAGGACTATAGCTCCTCCCTCTATTCCCTCATCTTTGAGCTGAGCCGCAGCTACCAGAACCGCATCCTGGGCACCGGCTCCGCCCTCACTCAGCAGATACAGTCCGCCATTGAGAACACCCCCAAGCTCTTCCCCGCCAAGGCCAGCGTGGCCTGCCAGGGGGTGGAG
>CALWVZ010000075.1 GCA_944385125.1 uncultured Oscillospiraceae bacterium | reverse complement strand
CCCAGGGTGTGGGCCATGGAGTGGGCTATGCCCAGACCCACGTTGGAAAAGCCCATGCCGGCTATATACTGGCCCAGAGCCATGCCCTCCCGGCCTTCCTTGGTGCCGGCCACAGCGTTGCGCAGATTGGCGGAGATGAGCTTGATGGCCTCCAGGTGGAACATATCCGTCATCTCCCAGGCTGCCAGGGTAGTGTAGCCCTCAATGGCGTGGGTTAGAGCGTCCATGCCGGTGGAGGCGGTGAGGCCCTTGGGCATGGAGTCCATCATCTCCGGGTCCACAACGGCCACTATGGGCATGTCGTGGGGGTCGACGCAGACGAATTTACGCTTGCGCTCCACGTCGGTGATAACATAGTTGATGGTGACCTCGGCGGCGGTACCGGCGGTGGTGGGCACAGCGATTATGGGCACGCAGGGCTTCTTAGTGGGGGCTACGCCCTCCAGGGAGCGCACGTCGGCAAACTCGGGGTTGTTGATTATGATGCCGATGGCCTTGGCGGTGTCCATGGCGGAGCCGCCGCCTATGGCCAGTATATAGTCGGCCCCGGCGGCCTTGAAGGCGTTCACGCCGTCAACCACGTTCTCAATGGTGGGGTTGGGCTTGATATCGGAAAAGATGGCATAGGCCAGGCCGTCGCCGTCCAGAATGTCGGTTATCTTTGCAATGACTCCGTGCTTGAGAAGGGTGGGGCCGCAGCAGATAAGGGCCTTCTTGAAGCCATTGGCCTTGACCTCGGTGGGTATCTCCTTGATGGCGCCTGCGCCGTGATAGGAAGTCTGATTGAGCATGATTCTGTTTGCCATGATCCTAATACTCCTTTCATGAAATGGAATGAACTTGTCTTTTGTTAATACAATTGTTTCCATCCACTGGAAATTATAATACTGAAATTCCGTTTCGTCAAGGAAATAACAATTGATTTTACAGTTTCTTCATCTTAAACAAAATTCCCCGTCATTTTCATAGCTACTTTAAAAAGTTGTCAATTGATACGAACAGAAAGCCGGCCTCCAAAATTTGCTGACAAATGTCAGACACATTGGAGGCCTTACACTATTCAGCGGCTTTCAGCAGCTGCTTTGTATAGGGGTGGCGGGGCTTGTTGAATATCTCCTCCACGGTGTTTTGCTCCACAATAACTCCCTGCTGCATCACCAGAACTCTGTCGCATATCTGGTATATTACATTCAGGTCATGACTGATGAAAAGATAGCTCAGCTCATACTGTCTCTTCAGATCGTACAGGAGCTTCAATATCTGGGCCTGGATGGTCACGTCCAGAGCGCTCACCGGCTCGTCGGCCACAATGAGTCTGGGCCGGGTAATGACTGCCGCAGCAATGGACACTCTCTGGCGCTGACCGCCGGAGAGCTCTCCGGGCAGACGCCGGGCGTATTCCGGTCCCAGACCTACCTGGGTGAGCGCCTCATCCACGGCGGCCTTTCTCTCCGCCCGGCTGTGCCCGCCCTGTATGCGCAGGGCCTCATCCAGTATCCAGCCTACGGAGCGCACCGGGTTAAGGCTGCTGAAGGGGTCCTGGAAGACCATCTGGGGACGCTTGGAGCGGTGGATTATCTCCCCGTCATAGTCCTTGAGAAGGCCCAGCACCGCCCGGCAAAGAGTGGTTTTTCCGCTGCCGCTCTCCCCTACCAGGCCCACGGTCTCACCGCTGTTTACTATAAAGGAGACATTGTGGAGCACCTGGCGGCGCTTGCCGTGTTCCCCGATGAGGCTGCGTTCTTCCTCATAGTAGCTGTTCAGGTTTCTGACTTCCAATATGCTTTCCATGGCCCTCTCCCTTATACCAGCCTTTTGTTCCGGCCGGGGATAGCTGCGATAAGCTGCCTTGTATAGGGATGCCGGGGCTCCCGGAAAATGTCCTCCACTGCCCGGTCCTCCACCAGTTTGCCCCTCTGCATGACGCAGACCCGGCTGCACAGGCGGCGCACCACATTGAGGTCGTGGCTGATGAGCATTATCGCCATGCCCTGCTCCCGGTTCAGCTTTTTCAGCAGGGTCAGTATCTCCGCCTGCACCGACACGTCCAAAGCCGTTGTAGGCTCGTCCGCCAGCAGCAGCCTGGGGCGGCTGACTATGGCTGCGGCTATCATCACCCGCTGGAGCATGCCCCCGGACAGCTCGTGGGGATATTGCCGGTAGATACGCTCCGGCTCCGTCAGGTCCGCCTGGGCCATCGCCTCCAGGGCCCGCTGCCGCCGCTCTGTACGGCTGAGGCCGCTGTGGTTTCTCAGGCATTCCTCCACCTGGGGGCCTATGGGCATCACCGGGTCCATGCTGGTCATGGGCTCCTGGAACACCACGCCCAGCCTATCCCCCAGGATATCCAGCATCTCCCGGTCAGTGCAGCTGAAGATCTCCTGCCCGTCCAGGGTGATGCTGCCGCTGAACTCAGCCCTCTCCCTGGGCAGCAGTCCGCTGACGGACATGGCGGTGACGGTCTTGCCGCTGCCGCTCTCCCCCACCAGTCCCAATATCTCCCCCTCCTCTATGGAGAGGTCCAGGCCGTCCACGGCGAAGCGGTCCGGCGCAGCGTCTTTGAAATGGACTCTCAGGTCCCTGATATTCAATACCTTTGCCATGGCCTCACCTCTTTAACTGCAGGCCTTCGCCCAGCAGGCTGAAGCCCAGTATCAGCAGGACTATGGCGCCGCCGGTGCCTAGAGCGTACCAGGGCGCACTATATAGGAAATTCTGGCTGTCGCTGAGCATGGAGCCCAGGCTGGCATAGGGGGGCTGGATGCCTATACCCAGAAAGCTCATGCTGGCCTCGCTGAGCACGGCGTTGTTGAAGCCTATGGTAACGGCGCTGAGGAGCACCGGCAGGGTGTTGGGCAGTATATGCCGGAACATTATCCGAAAGCCCCCAGCCCCCATTATCTTTGCGCTTTTGATATAGTTCAGCTCCCGGCAGCGGGCAAACTCGCTGCGCACTATCCGGGCAAAGCTGGGTATGAACAATATGCCCAGGGCCAGGATTATATTCTCCGTCCCCGGCCCCGCCACGGTGACTATGACCAGAGCCAGCAAAAAGGCCGGGAAGGCGGTTATGGAGTCACAGACTCTGGTGAGTATCAGGTCGGGCAAGCCTCCGTAATAGCCGCAGAGGCTGCCTATTACTACACCTGCAAGGCAGCCGATGGCCACCACGCACAGGGCAATGAGAAAACTGGTGCCTGCCCCGTCCACCACCCGGCTGAAGATGTCCCGGCCGAAATTGTCGGTGCCCAGAAGATGGCTGAGGCTGGGTGAGGAGAACTTGGCCGCAGCATCCATGGCGGTGGGGTCATAGGGGGTCCAGAACCATCCCATAACGATAACAAGTATCATAAGCAGGCTGATCGTCCCGCCGGCCCAGAGAAAGATATTGGCTCGCCTTTTCATATCTCTCCCCTCCTCACAGCCTGCGTATTCTGGGGTCGGCCAGCTGGTACAGCAGGTCCGCCGCAAAATTGACTATAACTATCCAGGCCGCCATCACCACCACTATTGCCTGCACCACCGGGAAGTCCCGGTTGGAGATGCTGGCCAGGAGCAGACGGCTCACGCCGGGAATGGTGAAGACCTGTTCGATAATTATGCTGCCGGTCATTATCTCCGCCGCCGATACGGCCAGGAAGCTTATGACCGGGATGAGGGCGTTTTTCAGCACGTGCCGCCTGAGTATCACGGCCCGGCTGCTGCCCCGGCTGCGGGAAGTGCGCACATAGTCCTGCTGAAGCTGGCTCTGGATGGAGGAGCGCAGCATCTTCACCGTCATGGCTATACGGGGTATTGCAATGGCCAGAGCAGGCAAAGCCATATAGCTCAAGCATCCGGCCCAGCTCTCAGTATAGGATACAAAGTTCCCCGGTACAAAGAGCTTCAGCACATTGCCCAGGAAATAGCAGGCCAGCATGCCTATAAAGAAGGGCGGCACGCTCATTATTATCTGGTCCAGAACGCTTACCCCCAGATCCATTATCCGGCTTTTGGCGCTGCCGGCCCAGATGCCCAGAGGTATGGACAGGACTATGGTAAAGGCAAAGGACAGCGCCGTGAGCAGAGCCGTTACCGGCAGCTTGTCGGAAAGCATCTCCGACACCGGCATGCGGTAACTGTAGCTCTCCCCCATATCACCCCTGACAAAGCCGCCCAGCCAGTCAAAGTATCTCACCAGCGCCGGGCGGTCCAGGCCAAGCTCCTGGCGCAGCTCCTCCCTGGCCTCCTCCGTAGCCTCAGTACCCAGAAGCTGGGTTGTGGGGTCGCCGGGAATTATTTGGAAAGCAAGAAAGGCGAGAAGGGAAACGATGAACAACGTAATAATGAGAGCGCAGGTTTTCTTTACTAAATATTTCACTCTCCCCGCCTCCTTTCTTTCTGTTCCTGTTTAATCCTCAAAATACAGGCAGGACATGTCTATCACGTACAGGGGATAGAAGGTGAAGCCCTGGAGCCTGGGGTTCACGGCCACAAAGTCCGCCAGGTCCTGGAGATATACATTTGCCGCAGTGTCGCTGAGTATCTCCAGGCACTGCTTATAAAGCTCCGTCTGCTCCGCCTCGTCGGTGGAGGACTGGGCCATGGCAAAGGTCTCATCATACAAGGGCTCATTATAGTTTATCATGTTCTTGTCATTGTCGCTGACCCAACGGGCCAGCAGGGCGCTGGCGTTAAGGGTGCTGGCGTCAAAGCCGCAGACAGTGGCCTCAAAGTTCCTGTTAGCGTATACCTCGGTGAGCCAGGTGTTCCATTCCACCTGCTGTATCTGGGCGTCGATGCCAACAGCCTTCAGCTGCTCCACCAGCACCACAGCGGTGTCCACATGGGGCTGATAGTTGCTGGGCACGGTGATGGTGAAGCTGAAGCCCTTTTCATAGCCCGCCTCTTTCAGCAGCTCCTTGGCCTTCTCTGCATCATAGGGGTAGGCCTCTGCCAGAGCCGGGTCGAAGTACTTGCCAAAGGCAGGGTACATGGAGGAGCCCAGCTTGGTGCCGTGGCCCTCGGCGGTGAGAGCCAGCATGGAATCCACATCCACGGCATAGCACAGGGCCTGGCGCACCAGCTCGTTATCAAAGGGCGCCACGGCATTGTTCAGATACAGGGCCTGTACCAGGTTCATGGTCCCCTCCAGCACATTGTAGCCGTTGGAGAGATTGTTCACCTGGTCGATGGTCAGATGGGCCACCAGGTCCAGAGCACCGCTGTTGAGGGCGGTGAACAGGGCGTTGTTGTCCTCATATATCTTGTAGGTTACCCTGTCCAGCTTTGCCCCTTCTCCGTAATAGTCCTCGTTGCGCTCCAGGATAAAATTCTCCTGGACGCTGCGGGACACAAAACGGAAGGGCCCCGTGCCCACCGGAGCGGTGGACTGCTCGGTATATCCCTTGGGCAGGATATACACGCTGGACACATAGCTGATAAAGTCCGGGTTGGGCGCAGACAGACTTATGGTGATAACATTGTCCTGAGCGCTTATATCCGTGATAGCGGAAAGCGCCGTCACCACGGCGGAAGTCACCGAGGTAGCGGCGCA
>CALWVZ010000074.1 GCA_944385125.1 uncultured Oscillospiraceae bacterium | reverse complement strand
CATGTATCTGGCCACAGGCGGCAAACAGAAGGAAAGAGAGTGTGTGTGAAAATGGAAAAGACAAGGCTTGAAAACAACAAGGGAGCCCTGGGCTGGTTCAAGGAAAAATGGGCCCATAATGCTCTGTTCTCCACCATATTTGCCCTGGTGGTAATGGTGCTCATCCAGTGCGTGGTCATGTGGATAAACGCCGGCTCCTTCGGCGGCATGTTCGGAAAGATGGGCATGGCCTGGCTGAACATCCTGCGCAACAACGCCTATCAGGGTGTCATAGCTATGGGCATGTGCTTTATAATAATAAGCGGAGGCATCGATCTGTCCGTGGGCTCCATGCTCTGCGCCCTGGGCGCCATACTCATGTACCTGATAGCCCCCACGGGCCTTCTGGCCTCCATCGGCCTCACCGGCCCCGTGGCCTATGTGATAGCTGTCATCCTTATACTGATAGTGGGCTATTTCTTCGGCCAGATAAACGGGGCGCTCATCTCCTACGGCAAGCTGCCCCCCTTCATTGCCACTCTGGGCACCATGAAGGTCTTCCGCTCCGTGACCCAGCAGCTCACCAAGCAGTTCAATCCTGAGATACCCGCCGGCTTCAAGCTCATAGCCTCCGCCAAGGTGGGGGGCCAGGTGGTGTTGCCCATACTCTATTGGGTGGTCATTGTGGTGATAATGCACATCATCTTCACCCGCACCGCCTTCGGCCGCCAGACAATAGCCATCGGCTCCAACGAGCGGGCGGCTAAGCTCTCCGGTATCAATGTCAACAACGTAAAGCGGCGTATCTACGCCTTGGGCGGCGTGATGTGCGCCGTGGCGGCGGTAATTTATATCGCCCGTATCGGCTCTATGGACTTTGCCAACGCCGGCAATGGCTATGAAATGGATGCCATTGCAGCCGTCATAGTGGGCGGCACTTCCATGTCCGGCGGCCGGGGCAGCCTGGTAGGCGCCTTCCTGGGCATGCTCATCATCGGCGTAATGAACAACATCCTGAATACCGTGGGCGTGCCCACCTTCCTCTGCGACGCAGTCAAGGGTCTGATAATCATCTTTGCCGTGCTGCTGCAGAAGAAGGAGAGCGCCTGAACAGGGGAGGAATAAAAGAATGATAAATGTAGGTATACTGGGCTGCGGTAAGATAGCTCAGGTGCGTCACATTCCCGAGTATGCGGAAAACCCGGATGTGAAGCTGGCCGCCTTCTATAACCCCAGCCGAAAGAGAGCCGAGGAGCAGGCGGAGAAGTACGGCGGCAAGGTCTATGACACCGCCGAGGAGCTCCTGGCCGACAAAAGCATAGACGCCGTGAGCATCTGCGCTGCAAACTACGCCCACGCGGAGCTGAGCATCAAGGCTATGGAGGCGGGCAAGCACGTGCTGTGCGAAAAGCCCATGGCCACTACCCTGGCCGACTGCGAGGCAATGGTGGAGTGCGCAAAACGGACCGGGAAGTTTTTGATGATAGGCCACAACCAGCGTCTGGCCAGGGCCCATGTGGAGGCCAAACGCCTGATAGACCAGGGCCTCATAGGGGATATTATCTCCTTCCGCACCACCTTCGGCCATGGCGGGCCGGAGACCTGGGCAATAAACCCGGGGAAGAACGTCTGGTTCTTTGACAAGAAGAAGGCAGCCATGGGGGCCATGGCAGACCTGGGCGTGCATAAGACCGACCTTATCCAGTTCCTCACCGGGCAGCGGGTGGTGCGCACCACCGCAAGACTGGTGACCCTGGATAAGCGGGGCGAGGACGGAGAGCTCATCGGCGTGGACGACAATGCGGTGTGCATCTACGAGATGTCCGGCGGGGCCTTCGGCACCATGACCGCCAGCTGGACCTACTACGGCGCCGAGGACAACTCCACCGTGCTCTACGGCACAAAGGGCATCATGCGCATCTACGACGACCCGGCCCACTCCATCGTGGTGAAGCTCTCCGACGGCGAGGAGCAGACCTATGACGTGGAGCAGATCCAGACCAACGACAACCAGACCAAGTCCGGGGTCATCGACCTGTGGGTGGACTGCCTGAAGAACAATACTCCGCCGGAGATATCCGGCGAATCCGCCCTTTACGCCATGAGAGCGGTGTTCGCCTCCATCGAGTCCTCCCAGACCGGCAGGGTCGTGGAGATAGAAGCCAACAAATAAGAAGGGAGAGTTTTTGATATGATGAAGTTTGGCCTGCTCACCGCCATAATGGACGGCTGGAGCTTTGAAGAGGCGGTGGACACCGCTGCCGAAATGGGCTTTAAATGCCTGGAAGTGGCCTGCTGGCCCGCAGGCAAGGCCGAGCGCCGCTATGCCGGCGTTTCCCATATCGACGCCGAGAGAGTCTGCGCCGACGACGAGTATGCAAAGTATGTGAAGGACTATGTGGCGGGCAAGGGCATGAGCATCTCCTCCCTGGCCTTCTATCCCAACACCATGGACCCGGACCTGGATAAGCGCAGCGCCGCCATCGCCCACCTGAAGGCCCTGATAAAGGCCTCCCAGAAGCTGGGCGTGGGCATGGTCAGCACCTTTATCGGCCGGGACCAGCACAAGAACCTTGAGGAGAACATAGAGCTCTTCAAGGAGATATGGCCGGACATCATCGCTCTGGCGGAGGACTGCGGCGTAAAGGTGGCCATCGAGAACTGCCCCATGCTCTTCGGCGCCGACCAGTGGCCCGGCGGGCAGAACCTCATGTGCACCCCGGTGATCTACCGCAAGCTCTTTGAGATAATACCCTCTCCCAACTTCGGCCTTAACTTCGACCCCAGCCACTATGTGTGGCAGGGCCTGGACTATCTGAAGACCGTGTACGAGTTCAAGGACAGGATATTCCACATCCACTTCAAGGACATCAAGCTCTACCCCGAGAAGCTGGCGGACTGCGGCGTGCTGGCTTATCCTCTGGATTACATGTCCCCCAAGATACCCGGCCTGGGTGATGTGGACTGGGGCGCCTTTATCTCCGCCCTCAACGATATCCGCTTTGACGGCTGCGCCGTCATCGAGGTGGAGGACAAGGCCTTCGAGAGCTGCCGGGAGGATATCCTCAATTCCATCCGCCTGTCCAAGCGCTACCTGGACAACTTCATAATCTGAGGAGGCGGCAAGGTGAAAAAACGTATAATCGCCGTAAACTCCAACTGCTACCACGGTTACTCCATCGAGGAGGCCGTGGCGGGCATCAAGGCGGCGGGATTTAAGTACATAGAGCTCACCGCCACCAAGGGCTGGACCGAGCATGTGTTCCCCAGCCAGAGCTTCAAGCGGGCCCTGGAGGTCCAGGACCTGCTGGAGGAAAACGGACTGATACCCTTTGCCATGAGCGGCCATACCAACCTGATGGACACCGCACGCATAGGGGACTTTGTGAACAACATCCGCCTGGCCCATTTCTTCGGCTGCGAGTATATCGTATCCTCCATAGGGGAGGCCCATCTGGAGGACAAGGCCGTGGCCTCCAATGAGGTGGTGGCGGAGCACATCAGGGGCCTGGTGCCCTACCTGGAGAAGTACGACATGAAGCTGGTGCTGGAGATCCACGGGGACCACGGCACCGGGGCCATCCTGAAGGATATCTGCAATCTGGTGGGCTCTCCCCGGGTGCTCATAAACTACGACACTGCCAACGCCATATTCTACGGGGACGTGGACGTGCCCAAGGACCTGGCCGGCTGCATGGACAAGGTGGGCTATGTGCACCTGAAGGAGAAGGCCGGCGGCCGCCAGGAATGGGATTTCCCCGCACTGGGCAAGGGCTATGTGGACTTCCCGGAGATATTCAAAATGATGGACCAGGCGGACAATCTCAGCCCCTATTCCATAGAGATAGAGTTCACTCAGAGCGGAGCAAAGGACCTGGAAGAGATAAACCGGGCCGTGATGGACTCCGCCGCCTACCTGAGAGCCCAGGGCTTTGAGTTCTGAGGGCCTGAGTATGAAGATAATGAACATCGGCCTTGTGGGCGTGGGAGGCATGGGCAGCGTCCATTACGCCAACTATAAAGAGATAGAGGGCTGCCGGGTGGCCGCCGTCTGCGGCAGCTCGAAGCGGGCAAAGGAAACTGCGGAGAAGTGGGGGCTGCCCTGCTATCCCAGCATTCGGGAGATGGTGGAAAACTGCGAGATAGATATCGTGGATATCTGCACACCCACCTACCTGCACCACCACATGGTGATGGAGAGCCTGGACTGCGGCAAGGACACCATCTGCGAAAAGCCCATTGCCCTGAGCCTGAAGGATGCAAAGGAGATGCTGGACAAGGCGGAGGAGAAGGGCTGCAAGCTCTACATCGCCCAGGTGCTCCAGTTCACCAAGGAGGTAGAGATACTGCGCCGGACGGTGGAGAGCGGGGTCTACGGCAAACCCCTGGACGCCTGCTTCGAGCGCCTGTCCGCCTGCCCCCGCTGGGCACAGGACGGCTGGCTTTTCGATGTGAACAAGTCCGGCCTGCTGCCCTATGACCTGCACATCCACGACCTGGATGTGATAGTCTCCGTCTTCGGAAAGCCGGAGGGCTACAGCCTGACTTCCTGCCAGGGGGAAGACAAGAACTACCCGGAGCAGATGCGTATAAACTACGATTACGGCAAGTTCCATGTGGTTGCCGAGGCCGCCTGGTTCAACGCCGACATCCCCTGGACCGCCCGCTGGAGAGTGTACTTTGAAAACGGCATGCTGATAAACGACGGTAATACCCTCACCGCCTATCAGTTCGGCGCCGAGCCCAAGGTCTTTGACACCAGGGATGAGGTGATGGTGTCAACGGGGATAAACGTGCCCCCCTGCGGCTGGTACTACAATGAGCTGAAACACTTTGTGGACTGCGCCAGGGAACACCGGCCCAGCCCCAGAGTGACGGCCCGGCAGCTGCTCACAGTAATGGAAATCTTGGAGGATATATCTGCCACATGGAGAAAATAAAAAAATACTTTCAGCGCATCGGCCTGGAGCTGCCGGAGGAAATAGTGCCGGACTCCAAGCTCCTCAAGGAGCTGCAGTTTGCCCACTGCACCACCGTGCCCTATGAGAATCTGGATATCCTCCGGGGCATACCCCTGTCCCTGGAGATAGAGGACCTGTACGAAAAAGTGGTGAATCAGGGCAAAGGGGGCTTCTGCTTTGAGCTCAACGGCCTTTTCGCCTGGCTGCTGGAGCAGCTGGGCTACAAGGTCACCGAGTACGCCGCCCGCTATCTGAGAGGGGAGAGCAGCATACCCATGCGCCGCCACCGGGTCATGAAGGTGGAGGCCACCGACGGGGTCTGGCTCTGCGACGTGGGCATAGGTGAGGTTTGCCCCCGCTACCCGGTGCGCCTGGAGGAAGGCCTGGAACAGTCCCAGTTCGACGAGTGCTACAGGCTGGACAAGGACCCCTTCCTGGGCTGGGTGCTCATGGACAAGCACCACGGCCAGTGGCGGCAGTTCTACTCCTTTACCGAGGAGCCCCAGCTGTTGGTGGACTATATCGCCCCCACTTTCTACTGTGAGAAGCACCCGGATTCCCCCTTCATCCATCAGGAGATGTTCTCCATGAAGACCGCCCATGGCCGCTTTACCCTGGACGGGCACCTGTACAAGGAGTTCGTGGACGGACAGGTCACTGCAAAGGAGCTCAGGGATGAGGAGATGCCGGAGGCCTACCGCCGCTTCGGCCTGGAGCTGTAATAAGACGTGTTTTTACCCAAAAGTAAAGCCGGAGTTTGACTCCGGCTTTACTTTTGGGGGCTTCTCGGAAATGTGGGCAGCAAAAAAGCGCCTCCAAGGGCGCAGAAGATCCATATAAACGAAATGACCCTTGATCCTTCAGCGCTCTCACCTGCTTCAGAATCAAGGGTCATTTCTGTGAATTCTTAAT
>CALWVZ010000073.1 GCA_944385125.1 uncultured Oscillospiraceae bacterium | reverse complement strand
GTTCCAGGACCTTGGGGTGGGCCCCTTCGGTATAGTCAGAGAGAAAGGAAAGCATAAAAATATCCTCCGAAAGTAATATCGGAGGATATTTTAAACCATTATTTTCTATTATGCAACACTCAAGCAATGGTAAGATAGCCCTCGGCCGCCTTTTTCAGGCTCTCGGTATCGCCGATGCCGTAGAGCACGAAGCGGTCGCACATGCTGCTGTCCTGGTCCACCAGGGCGCCGGAGAGAGTGGCCACCCGGCGCTTGAAAGCGGGGAGCTTGTCGGCCAGGGGGCCGCAGAGCAGGGAGCTGAGCCCGTCCTCATCCTTAGCCAGTCTGGCGGTGGGGATGCTGGAGAGCTTCACACTGCGCACGTCGCTGGGGGTGACAAGAAACAGGTTCTCGTTGGTGAGCACATAGGAGCAGCTGCGCAGCCTTTTTATATCAAAAATTGGGGCGACCAGGGAGTACACTGCGACCGCCAGGAGCACGGCCACAACGCCCCACTTGATGCCTGCGCCGGTGGCGGAGGCGCTGTAAAAATAAGCGGCGAGAAGCGCTGCCGACACCACTGCAACGATGATGCTGCGGCGTATGTAGTAGCTCTTGTGGGTCTTGTCCATGGGCTGGAAGTCTGCGGGCTTGCCGCTCCAGAGTATTTCCTCTCCCTGCGTTAAACTGCCTTTGATCAATTCATCCATGAGGGTACCTCCAAAAATTTTTTCCAAGGCCAATTATAGTATAAAGGAAATAAAATGTGCGCAAAGGAGAAAACGCTCTGCGTTAAGGCTTTGCAAAAATGCAGGAAAAAGGGAAAAAGCTCTGTTAATAAAGCGTAAAGACGCAAAAAAGTGCCCCCATACCAGGAGAACTGTTGGCATGGGGGCGGAGACATGGGGGCGGAGAAGAGAAAGAGAGAGTCGTTGTGAACTGCGGCGTGGCCGGGAGCACCGGGGCAGTGAAAGGAGGGGCTCAGTCCCCTTCTATCATGCGGTAGCCCACGCCCACCTCGGTGAAGATATAGTGGGGCTCGGCGGGGTTCTTCTCTATTTTGCGGCGGATGTTGGCCATATTGACCCGGAGTATCTGGTTGTTGCCCTTGCTCTGGGGCCCCCAGAGCTCCTTCATTATAAAGTCATAGGTGAGCACCTTGCCGGCGCATTTGCCCAGCAGGGCCACTATCTTGTATTCGTTCTGGGTGAGGCGGCAGTTTTCCCCGGCGATGAGCACCTGGTGCTTGTCGTAGTCGATGGTCAGATCCCCGGCGGTGAACTTGCCGGAGTTGGAAATGGCCTCGTTGCCCAGGCCGGAGCGGGTGTGGCGGATGGCCACCCGTACCCGGGCCAGCAGCTCCGCCGGGCTGAAGGGTTTGGTGACATAGTCGTCGGCCCCCTTGTCCAGAGCCTGGACCTTGTCCCGCTCATAGCTGCGGGCGGAGACCACGATGATGGGCATGCTGGTCCAGGAGCGCACCTTCTCTATGATGTCCATGCCGTCCATATCCGGCAGCCCCAGGTCGAGGACCACTAGGTCCGGGCAGTGGGAACTTATCATGGAGAAGGCCTCGCTGCCGGAGCTGGCCACGATGACGTCGTAGCCGTTGGCGGTGAGGATGGCCTTTATCAGGCCGGAGATGGTCTTTTCGTCTTCAACCACCAGTATTTTGTCTTTTATCGTCATAAGCTCACGCTCCTTTATTTTCTAAGGGGAGGCTGAACTCCACCCTTGCCCCGCCCTGGGGCAGGTTCTCCGCATAGATACGGCCGCCGTGGGCCTCTACTATGCTGCGGCAGACGCTGAGGCCTATGCCCATGCAGCGGGTGGTGTCCGCTGCGCCGGAGCCGCTGAGCTGCAGGCTGCCGTCGAAAAGATGGGGCAGGGTCTCCGGGGCGATGCCCACGCCGTTGTCCTCTACGCCGATGGCCACGCTGTTCCCGTCCTGCCGGGCATAGAGGCGGATGCCGGTGGTGCGCCGGCCGTGGGTGCGGGCGTTGTCCATCAGGTTGAAGATGACCTGCTCGATGAGCATGGCGTCCATAGGCACCAGCAGCACCTCCTCCGGCACGGAGACGGATATCTTCACGTCGCTGTAGCGCTTGCGGAAATTGAGAACCGCCTCGCTGAAGACCTCCTCCACAATCTCGTCCTGCTTTTTGATGCGGCCTATCTCGCCGCCGCTTATGCGGGTTATGGACAGGAGATTTTCCACCATGCGGCAGAGCCAGTCGGCGTCCTGCTTGGCGTCCAGCAGCAGCTCCCGCTGCTGCTCTTTGGACAGGGCCTCACCTCCGTCCTCCAGCACCGTGGCTATGGAGCCGCTGATGGCGGTGAGGGGGGTGCGCAGGTCGTGGGACACGGCCCGGAGCAGGTTTGCACGCATCTTCTCCCGCTCCGATTCCGCCCTCAGCTTCTCCTGGGCCTTCAGCCGGGTGGTGAGGGTGCTCACCGCAAAGCCCACCGCCAGCATGGTCATGAAGGTGAGGGGGTAGCCGTAGACGGAGAAGTCCAGCTTCAGATAGGGATAGGTAAAGGCGTAGTTCACGCCCAGCACGCTGCTGCCTGCGGCCAGCAGGCCGTAGAAATAACCCTCGGTACAGAGAGCCACCACCAGCACCGCCAGCACGAAGATCATGGGCACATGGGTGTCGGAGCTGGTGATCTTGCCCAGCATCCAGCACAGGGCGGAGGCCACGGCCATGGCGGCGGCAAAGATGGCCCAGCCCTTGGCGGAAAGAGGGAAGTATTTTTTCAGAAATTCCTTGATTCGGGTCATAGCTTCAACTCCCTGTAAAGTATACCACAGGCCGGTGTTAAGAGTGCGCCAAGAAATTTACACCCGCCCCTTTTCCAAAGAGGCTAAAACCCCGGCAGGGGATATCCCTGCCGGGGTAAGACTCACTGTCTGTCGTCAAAGAAGCTGTCGTCTATGGAGCCGTCGTAGCGGTCATAGCGGTCGGAGGGGTCCACGGAATAGGTCCTGGGGCCCTTCCGCTCCTGGGCATACATCCGCTCTCGCTCCATGCGGCGGCGCTGCTCCATGCGGCGGCGCTCCCGCAGGTGCCGCTGGCGCAGGCGGCGGTAGCGCATGACCAGGAAGATGTACAGCGCAAGGAAGGCCAGCACCAGCACTATGATGGCAATGACCCAGCCCTGGGAGAATATCTCCAGAATGCGCTGCTTCATGTATTCCACCCGGCTCAGCTCCACCTCGCTGTTGTTCACCAGGGTGACGGTGCCCAGCACCTCCCCGTTCAGGCTCAGGGTCATCTCCCCCAGGGGAGTGCCGGCGGCAATGGGTGCCACCAGCTGCTCATCGTAGAGGACGATGTCCCGGGTGATGCTCTCCGCCGTCACGTCCTTGGGCAGCAGGGCGGTGAGGGAGCTCTGGGGCCGGAGCATGGCGCTGCCCCCGTCGCTGAGCTCCACGGGCACGCTCATCACGTTCTCGCTGGTGGAGATCAGGCTCTGGTGGGAGAAGTTGTTGAAGACCCAGTCGTACAGGGCTATGGTGTCGTCGAAATTGTAATACTTTTCTATCTGGGCGTTCAGCTCCCCGTCGCAGCCCATGGCCACCGCCAGCACGTGTATGTCTCCCCGCTGGGCGGTGGACACCAGGCAGTAGCCTGCGGCCTGGGTGTAGCCGGTCTTCACGCCGGAAGCCCCTTCATAGAGGTAGCTGCCGTTCCTGGCGTAGTAGGCATTGTCGGTGAGAAGGGCGTTAGAGTTGGGGAAGGGGTTGCCCCCGTTCACCTCGGGATTGGAGGACTGGTAGCTGGTGGTGTTGGCCATCTCCATGAACAAGGGGTACTTCATGGCCTCCACGGTGATAAGGTACAGGTCGTAGGCGGAGCTGTAATGGTCCGTGGCGGGCAGGCCGTTGGGGTTTACGAAATGGGTGTTGACGCAGCCCAGCTGGGCGGCCTTGGCGTTCATCTCCTCCACGAAGGCGCTGATGCTGCCGGAGATATAGGTGCCCAGCACGTTGCAGGCCTCGTTGGCGGAGTGGAGCATGGTGCAGTAGAGCAGGTCCTTCACGGACACCTGCATTCCGGGAGTGATGCCGGCGGTGCTGCTGTCCTCCGCCATGCCGGTGAGGCAGTCGTCCTGGGCGGTGACCATATCCTCCAGGGAGATGCGCCCCTGGTCCAGAGCCTCCAGGGCCAGCAGGGTGGTCATTATCTTGGTGAGGCTGGCGGGGGCCCGCTGCTCATCCTTGTTCAGTTCAAAGAGGACCTTCCCCGTGTCCAGGTCCACCAGCAGGGCGGCCTTGCCGTTGAGGCTGGGGTCTTCCAGGGCGTAGGCTCCCGGGGCGGCAAAGGCCAGCGCCAGGCATATTATCAGCACAAGGGGAAAGATGCGGAAAATTTTCATTTTGTTCTCCCGTTTTCTCTGAAATATGGTATAGTAACATCGTATAATATGTGCATACTCTGCCATTATAAAATTTCTGACAGAAAATTGCAACACAAAGTTCCCCTCTGGGGAAAAGATTAAAATATTAAAGAATAAGGCGGATTGCTGATATGAAGATCCTGGTGGTGGATGACGAAAAACTGTTGGTGAAGGGCATCAAATTCAATCTGGAGAACGAGGGCTACACCGTAGACGCCTGCTATGACGGGGAGACGGCGGTGGAGCTGGCCCGGAAGGGGGACTATGACCTCATCATCCTGGACCTGATGATGCCCAAGAAGGACGGGCTGGAGGCCTGCCAGGAGATACGGGGCTTTTCCACCGTGCCCATCATCATGCTCACCGCCCGCAGCCAGGATGCGGACATGCTCATGGGCTTTGAGTCCGGGGCCGACGACTATGTGACCAAGCCCTTCAATATCCTGGCCCTGAAGGCCCGGGTGCGGGCCCTGCTGCGCCGGGCCTCCATCACTGCCGCCCCGGAGCACAGCGGCCCGGAGCTGCTGAAGGCCGGGCACATCAGTCTGGACGAGCAGGGCCGCCGGGCCATGAAGGACGGCCGGGAGGTGGAGCTGACCATGAAGGAGTTCGACCTGATGCTCTTTTTGATGAAGAACCCCGGCAAGGTGTACAGCCGGGAGAGCCTGCTGGACCTGGTCTGGGGCTACGACTATCAGGGGGACACCCGCACCGTGGACGTGCATGTGCGCCGCCTGCGGGAGAAGCTGGAGCTGAACCCGGCCAAGCCCAGGTATATCCTCACCAAGTGGGGCGTGGGCTACTACTTCGCCCAGTAAGGGGGTAGGTCCTTATGAGGAGCCTGCGCTTCAGGTTTTTCTTTTTCCTGGCCATACTGCTGATAGTGCTGCTGCTGATGCTGAACATCTTCCCCATCACCTCCTCCCGGGACACGGTGTTCCAGGAGAAGGAGAGCTCCGTCTCCGGCCAGGCGGCCATACTGGCCACCTCCCTGGCCAAGCTGGACGAGCCGGACCAGGCCAGCGTGGGAGAGGTGCTCCGGCTGCTGAACATCACCGGCTTTGAGCGCACCGTGGTGGTGGATACCCAGGGCAAGGTCCTGTACTATACCTATGGCAGCTCGGCTCCCGAGAACGAGGAGAAGGACCTGAACACCGCCCTGTCGGGGAAGACGGTGTTCCGCTCCCGCTACGACGGGGACTCCTTCCTCAGCAGCTACTCCATACCCATCAGCCGCCAGGGGGCCATAACCGGGGCGGTGTGCCTGCTGGAGCGGGACGTGATGCGGGCGGGGATAATCCTGGACGTCCAGAGCCAGATACGGATAATCTCCGCCGTGATAGTGCTGACGGTGCTGGCCCTGGCGGTGATATTCTCCTCGGTGATACTGCGGCGCATCCATGAGCTGTCCAGCTCCATGCGCATCGTGGCCGCCGGGGACTACAGCCACCGCCTCCAGGTCAGCGGCAGCGACGAGCTGACGGACCTGGGCAACGAGTTCAACACCCTCACCCAGCGGCTGGACGCCACGGAGCGGGAGCGCCGCC
>CALWVZ010000072.1 GCA_944385125.1 uncultured Oscillospiraceae bacterium | reverse complement strand
ACCATGAGCTATCTTATAAACAGCAGCGAGATACTGCAAACAATAGAAATGATAGACCAGCAGCACCTGGACGTGCGCACCGTCACCATGGGCATAAACCTTTTGGACTGCGCCGACCGGGACATGGAAGTGTGCTGCCGGCGGGTATACGACAAGATATGCACCCTGGCGGACAAGTTGGTGGACACCGGCTGCGCCATTGAGCGGGAGTTCGGCATACCTATAGTCAATAAGCGCATCTCCGTCAGCCCCATCTCCCTGGTGGCCGCCGCCTGCAATACTGAGGACTACGTGCCCCTGGCCAAGACCCTGGACAGGGCCGCCAAGGCCGTGGGGGTGAACTTCATCGGCGGCTTTTCCGCCCTGGCCCACAAGGGCTTTACCAAAAGCGACCTGCGCCTTATAAACTCCATCCCCCGGGCCCTGACGGAGACGGAGCTGGTTTGCTCCAGCGTCAACGTGGCCTCCACCCGGGCGGGCATAAACATGGACGCCGTGGCCCTCATGGGCAAAGTCGTGCGGCAGACTGCGGACATCGACCCCATGGGCTGCGCCAAGCTGGTGGTATTTGCCAACGCCGTGGAGGACAACCCCTTCATGGCCGGAGCCTTCCACGGAGTGGGAGAGCCGGAGTGCGTCATCAATGTGGGAGTCTCCGGCCCCGGCGTGGTGGCCCACGCCCTGAAATCCTGCAAGGGAGAGCCCTTTGACGTGGTGGCGGAGACGGTGAAAAAGACCGCCTTCAAGATAACCCGCATGGGCCAGCTGGTGGCCCAGGAGGCCTCCCGCCGCCTGAACGTGCCCTTCGGCGTGGTGGACCTGTCCCTGGCTCCCACCCCTGCGGTGGGGGACAGTGTGGCGGAGATACTGGAGATAATGGGCCTGGAGAAGTGCGGCGGCCACGGCACCACTGCGGCTCTGGCTCTCCTGAACGACGCTGTGAAAAAGGGCGGAGTCATGGCCTCCAGCCATGTGGGCGGCCTGTCCGGCGCCTTCATCCCCGTGTCCGAGGACGCAGGCATGATATCCGCCGTGGAGTGCGGCGCTCTCAGCATAGACAAGCTGGAGGCCATGACCTGCGTTTGCTCCGTGGGCCTGGATATGATAGCCGTGCCGGGGGACACCCCTGCCGAGGTGATATCCGCCATCATCGCCGACGAAGCGGCCATAGGCATGGTGAACAACAAGACCACCGCCGTGCGCCTCATCCCCGCCAAGGGCAAGACCGTGGGGGACAGGATAGACTTCGGCGGGCTGCTGGGCTCGGCCCCGGTGATGCCTCTCCGCTCCGGCTCCCCGGCGGAGTTCGTGGCCAGAGGCGGCCGCATCCCGGCGCCGCTGCACAGCCTGAAAAACTGAGAAACAGCTGCTTATATAGCAAAAGCACAGGGCAAGATCCCTGTGCTTTTACTATTTTTATAAACTTTCTCAGCCGCCCAGGTAGGCTTTCTTAACCTGGTCGCTGGCGGCCAGCTCTGCGCCGGTGCCGCTGAGGCTTATCTTGCCCGTCTCCATGACGTAGGCTCTGTCCGCCACGGACAGGGCCATCTGGGCGTTCTGCTCCACCAGAAGGATGGTGGTGCCGTCCTTGTGGAGCTGCCTTATGATATCGAATATCTGTTCCACCAGGATGGGGGCAAGGCCCATGGAGGGCTCGTCCAGCATCAGCAGCTTTGGGTGGCTCATCAGGGCCCGGCCCATGGCCAGCATCTGCTGCTCGCCGCCGGAGAGGGTGCCGGCTATCTGCCGCCGCCTCTCCTTCAGCCTGGGAAACTGCTGGAACACACGCTCCATATCTGCCTCTATCCCGGTTCCTCGCTGGGTATAGGCCCCCATCTCCAGGTTTTCCTGGACGCTCATCTGCAGAAAGATGCGCCGCCCCTCCGGCACCTGGGCCAGGCCCTTCTCCACTATCTTGTGGCTGGGAGTGATGCTGATGTTCTCGCCGCAGAACTCTATGCTGCCGGTGCGGGAGCGCAGCAGGCCGGATATGGTCTGGAGGGTGGTGGACTTGCCGGCGCCGTTGGCACCGATGAGGGTAACTACCTCGCCCTGGTCCACATGGAAAGAGATGCCCTTTATGGCGTGGATGGCGCCATAGTACACATTTATGTTTTCAACTTTCAGAATCTGTTCCACGGCTCAGGCCTCCTTCTGCTTTCCCAGATATGCCTCGATGACCACGGGGTTGGACTGTATCTCGTCGGGGGTCCCCTTGGCAATGACCTTGCCGAAGTTCAGAACGCAGATGCCCTCGCAAATGCCCATGACCAGGTTCATGTCGTGCTCGATGAGCATGATGGCTATCTGGAAGGTATCTCTTATCTTGATGATGTTCTCCATCAGCTCGGCGGTCTCCGAGGGGTTCATGCCGGCGGCGGGCTCATCCAGCAGCAGCAGGCTGGGATTGGTGCCCAGGGCCCGGACTATCTCCAGGCGGCGCTGAGCGCCGTAGGGCAGGGAGCCTGCCTTGGCCCCCGCCATGTCCTGCATGTCGAAAATGCTCAGCAGCTCCAGGGCCCGCTCGTGGGCTATGCGCTCCTGCTTCCAGTAGGAGGGCAGGCGCAGGATGCCGCCCACCATGCCGTATTTTATCTGGTTGTGCATGCCCAGCTTTACATTGTCCTCCACGCTCAGGTTGTTGAAGAGACGGATATTCTGAAAGGTGCGGGCCACGCCCAGCTTATTCACCTGGACGGTGCTCATGCCCTTGGTGTCGTAGCCGTCCACCATGATGGTGCCACGGGTAGGCTGGTAGACCTTGGTGAGAAGGTTGAAAACGGTGGTCTTGCCTGCGCCGTTGGGGCCGATGAGCCCGGCTATCTCCGTGCGGCCAATGGTGAGGTTGAAGTCGTCCACGGCGGTAAGGCCGCCGAAGTCTATGCCCAGGTGCCTGGCCTCCAGCACAGGGGTCTTGCCCAGGTCACGCTGGGGGATGTAGGCGTCCGAAGGCATGGGCACCAGGGGGCTGTCGTTTTTGGATTTAAGCCTGGCCATTTACTTCCTCTCCTTTCCTTACAGGGATAAGCTTGGCAAAGAGGGCCTTCAGCTGGGGGTTGTTGGTGGCCAGCATTACCAGGATAAGCACTATGGCGTAGATGAGCATGCGGTAATCGGCAAAGCCACGGAGGGCCTCCGGCAAAATGGTGAGCACCGTTGCAGCTATAATGGAGCCCCAGATGTTGCCGAGGCCGCCCAGCACCACGAACACCAGCACCAGGATGGAGGTGTTGAAGTCGAACTTGGTGGCCACCAGGTTGGAGAAGTTCAGGCCGTAGAGAGCTCCGGCGGCCCCGGCCAGGGCGGCGGAGGTGACGAAGGCCATCATCTTATATTTGGTGACGTTGATGCCCACGCTCTCGGCGGCGATACGGTTGTCCCGCAGTGCCATAATGGCCCGGCCGGAGCGGCTGCGCACCAGATTGAGAATTATCACCAGGCTTATCATAATGAGGATGAAGCCGGCGGTGAAGCTGGCGATAGTCTGGGTCCCGGTGGCCCCCTGGGCGCCCTTTATCAGCACCCGGCCCGCCTCGCTGAGACCCAGGTCGTTGACGCTCTTGGTGCCGGTGGCGTTGAAGACTATGTGCAGCCCGGACTCGTCCACGCCGATGATGAGGCAGTTGATTAGCTCCTTGATTATCTCGCCGAAGGCCAGGGTAACTATGGCCAGATAGTCGCCTCTCAGGCGCAGCACCGGGATGCCCACAAGAGTGCCTGCAATGGCGGCAAAGAAGGCGCCCACCACCAGGGCAATGGCCAGACGCAGCGGCTCGGAGGGGATGACGCTCTGAAGGCTCATGGCCGCCACTATCCCGGAGAAGGCCCCCACGCTCATAAAGCCGGCGTGGCCCAGACTCAGCTCGCCCAGGATGCCCACGGTGAGGTTCAAGGACACGGCCATGACTATGTAGCAGCAGATGGGGATGAGCTGGCCGGTGAGGGAACGGGTGAGCATGCCCTGGCTCTTGAGAGTGTTCATTACAATAAAGACCAATATCACGCCGATATAGGTGGCAAAGTCGATAACAGTGGTCTTTTTAAGTTTTCTGCTTTTAAGTTTCATTTCTCCACCTCAGACTTTCTCAGGCACATACTTGCCCAGCAGTCCTGCGGGACGCACCAGCAGGGTGATGATAAGTACGGCAAAAACTATGGAGTTTGCCAGCTGGGTGGAGATGTAGGCCTTGGCCAGAGACTCGATTATGCCCAGCAGCACGCCGCCCAGCAGAGCACCGGGAATGGAGCCGATGCCGCCGAACACTGCGGCGGTGAAGGCCTTGATGCCTGGCATGGAGCCGGTAGTGGGCATAAGGGAGGTGTAGGAGGAGCACAGCAGCACTCCGGCGATGGCAGCCAGGGCGGAGCCGATGGCAAAGGTCATGGAGATGGTGCGGTTTACGTTGATGCCCATGAGCTGGGCTGCGGCCTTGTCCTCGGAGCAGGCCCGCATGGCCTTGCCCATCCTAGTCTTGCCGGTGAAAAGGGTGAGGGCTATCATGATGACTATGCACATGAACACCGTAAGGATGGACACATAGGATATGCTCAGCTGCCCCTCAAAAAGCTTTACGGAGCCGGCAATGATGGGGGTGTAGGCCTTGGGGCTGGCGCCCCAGAGAAGCAGGGCGGCGTTTTGCAAAAAATAGCTGACGCCAATGGCGGTGATGAGCACCGCCAGGGAGGGGGCGGAGCGCAAAGGCTTATAGGCCAGGCCCTCTATCACCACGCCCAGCACGGTGCAAACCAGCATGGCCAGGATGACCGCCAGGGGCCAGGGCAGGCCCAGGGAGCTCATGGACAGCAGGGAGATATAGCCGCCCACCATAATGACGTCGCCATGGGCAAAGTTCAGCATCTTGGCGATGCCGTAGACCATGGTATAGCCCAGAGCGATGATGGCGTAGACGCTGCCCAAACTGATGCCGCTGATCAGATAGGATAGAAATTCCATAGGGACTTACCTCGTTTTCATCTTTATAGCTAAATGTCCTCGGTGGAAACAACGGGAAAGCTTTTGCCCCGGGAGGTCCCGACGGCGCAGCTTGTCAAAAGAGCTCATGAGCTCTTTTGACAAGCTGCGCCGTACTGCCGGTTTTACGGCAGTACGGCAAAAGGGAAATTGTAATGAAGTCTAGTCTATTGTAGCTTATGCCTCTGCGGTGACGTAAACGCCGTCTTTGACCATTACGGCTACGGGCATCTTGCTCACTTCACCGGCGGCAGACCAGGTCATGTCGGTACCGGTGAGGCCGGTGAAGCTCATGGAGGTGAACTGCTCCACCATGGCGTTGCAGATTTCCTCGGCGCTCATGTCGGGTGTGCAGGCGGCAGCTTCCATGGCTTGCTTGAGAGCATAGACACAGTCATAGCCGTCGGCGGCAAACTGGTTGGGGGTCTCGCCGTAGCGAGCATTGTACTCAGCTACAAAGCTCTGGGTCAGCTCATCCTCTGCGGTGGCGGAGAAGGGGGTCAGGACCATGACGCCCTCGGCCAGGGAGGTGTCAAAGCCTTCCAGAGTCAGGATGCCGTCCATGCCGTCCACTCCGAAGAAGGTGGGGGCGTAGCCCATGGCGTTGGCCTGGGCCATGATGACGGAAGCGGGCTGATAGTAGATGGGCAGGAACACGGTGTCGGCGCCGGCGGCCTGGGCGGCGGTCAGCTGCACGGAGAAGTCGGTGGCGGTGTCCTCGGTGAAGGTGCCTTCATAGACAACTTCCAGGTTCTGGTTGGCTGCCTCGGCTACGAAGGTATCCCGGATGCCCTGGGAGTAGGCGTCGTCGTTGCGGTAGATGACGGCCACCTTGGCCTCAGGCATGTTGGCGCCCATGTAGACTGCGGAGCCGCTGCCCTGGTTGGGGTCGGTGAAGCAGAGCTGGAACATGTTGTCCTTGCCGGCGGTGACGTCGGGGGAGGAGGCGGAGGGAGTCAGAGCGAAGACCCGCTCCTCATAGACCTTGGCGGAGACGGAGATGGCAGAGCCGGTGGTGGTGGGTCCCACCAGGACCTGCATGCCCCAGTCCATCAGGTTGTTGTAGGCGTTGACAGCGGTCTCGCCGTCGGCCACGTCGTCCTCGAACTTGTACT
>CALWVZ010000071.1 GCA_944385125.1 uncultured Oscillospiraceae bacterium | reverse complement strand
ACTTCCACACCGTGGTACATGAGATAGGCCCCGCTCTTGGTCACGTCCCCGGCGGAGGTGTGCAGGGTGTAGCTTGCCGTCTCCTCCAAGCCCCGGAGGCGGAGAGTGGTGCTGCGGTGGCCCACCTGGCTCTGGGGCAGGAAGGCGAAAATGACTCCCTGGTCCTCCTTTAAGTACTCGTAGAGGAAATACCTGTTGGCGGAGGGATTCTCCAGGCGGTAGAAGTCCCCCTCCTGGATGATGGGGCGGATGTCCTTGTACAGGGCTATCATCCTCTGGGACAGCTCCACCTCTTCCGGGCTGAACTTCAGGATGTTGCAGCCCACCCCCAGGCTGCCCAGCATGGCGCTGTGGTAGCGGAAGCTCAGGGGTATCACCCGGCCGGAGAGGAAGTTAGGGCAGTCGGTGACCCAGGCCCGCATGGCCTTGATGGGATAGATGCGGGAATAGGAGTCCTGGATGCAGAGCCGGTCATAGGCGTCGGTATTGTCGCTGGTCCAGAAATCGTCGAAGATGCCCAGGATGCCGTAGTCCACCCTGCCGCCGCCGGAGGCGCAGGCCTCGAAGAGCACATTGGGGTGCTTCTCCTTCAGATGCCGGACCAGGCCGTACACCGTCTGGATGTGCTTGTACCAGATGTCCCGCCGTGGACCGGGAACTCCTCCTTGGTTATCTCGAACACGGGGTCGTTGGTGGAGACCTCGGTGAGCTGGGGCAGTTCCAGCTCCTCCACCGATCCCAGCTTCTTTCCCCAATAGAGATGCCGGACCAGGCCCCTGTCGTCCACTCCGAAAGCATAGCTGGTGTTCTTGGTGCTGAGCAGGAATACGTCCTTCTTTGTATTTACGCTAATACTCATTTTGTGCTCCCGCCTTTACTATTGTAATATCTAAATAAAAGATATCATTGCGTTAACATTCCGTCAATAATTTTACTAAAGCTTTTAGTGAAAAACCAAATTTCGTAAAATCTTAACTGAAACAGTTACTTGCTTTTATGAAAAATGCAGAGGAAAAATTCCTCTGCATTTGAAACATATTCCTTATTTTTACTTGTATATCAGGCTTCCCCGCTCTTCCAGGCGGCAGGAGATGATTATCTGCTTGGGGTGTATCTTTTTTTGCCACAGCAGTTCCATGCACAGAGCCGCCGCATCTGCATTCTCCCGGAGGAAGACCTCCACCGAGGACAGGGGCGGCTGGGAGAGGCGGGAGAGGCTGGTGTTATTGAAGGTGATGACCCCGATGTCCCGGGGTATCTGTATATCGTGCTCCCGCAGGGCCTTCACCAGGCCCGGGGCCACCACGTCGCTGGCGGCAAAGACGGCCTGGGGCAGGGGCTTGCCGCTGGCTATATAATCCTTCATTGCAGCGTAGCTGCCGGCGGAATTCATGGCGCAGTCGATGACCAGTTCCTTGTCGTAAAGGCCCTTATCCATGAGGAAATTGCGGTAGTAGTAGAACCTGGGGTCCATGGACAGTTCCTTGACGGAGCCAAAGGTGTAGACGCTGCCCAGGTAGGCCACCTGCTTGTAGCCGTGCTCCAGAAAGCAGCTGAGCACCTGCCGCACCGCCAGGTGGTAATTGGGCACTATGCTGCAATATTTCTCCTCGTCGGGGGAAGAGTCCAGGAAGACCACGTTCTCCGTGTAGCCGTGAAAGTCCTCTATCTCCCCCTGGGTGAAGCGGCCTATGGCCACGATGCCGTCCAACGGCAGCTCGTCGTTCTTTATAAAATGCCCCTGCTCGTTTCTAAAGAGCATAACCGTGGACCAGCGCTTTTCAAAGCAGATCTCGTCCAGGACGTTCTTCAGCAGCATGTAATAGATGTCCTCCAGCAGCTGGGGCGTCTCAAACATCTGGGCCACGCCTATGCGCCGCTCTGCCGGGCCCGGCTGGGCCCACCCGCTTTCCGGCTCCTGCCGGGGCTGGTAGCGCTGCCGCACCGTCTTGTAGCCCAGCTCCTCCGCCGCCTCCAGCACCCGCTGCCGGGTCTCCCTGGTGACGCTGAGGCTGGGGTCCCCGTTCAGCACCCTGGACACCGTGGCGGAAGATACTCCGGCCCGCTGCGCTATCTCCTTTATCGTTGCCATGCTTCCGTTCCCCCTCTGTCATGCAGGTAAAAATTTTTCTTTTATGCTAACGATTTTACTGCATTTGTCCCGGGGATACAAGTAAAATTTTAATCAAGTATTCCGCCGGCAAAAGCTCTGCCCGGTCCGGGCCCCGGAGGGGCCGGACCGGGCAGAGTTCCCGGGCCATATTCTCTGTTTCGTATCGGGAGCCGGGAGCCTTCAGGCTTCAGCGCTCAAAGGGCGGCTCCATGCCCGGCATGCCGGAGCCTGTGTCTCCCTCGTACCAGGCGTAGTAGACCGTGCGGCCCTCCTCCAGTCCGGAGAGCAGCTGCACATATTCCCCGTCGGAGGCCCCGGTGCTCACCGCCACCGGGGCCGTCAGACTGCCGCTGTCCTCGTCCCAGCCGGTATATACCAGGTCCTGGCCCCCCGCCTTGTCCAGGGCCGCCACCGGCACGCACAGCACCTGGCCGGAAGCGCCCAGGGAGATGGAGGCGGAGGCGCTCATGCCCGGCAGCATCTCGCCGCTCTTTTCCACCGTCAGCTCCACGGCGAACTTGCTGTTGCCCCCCTCGTTCTCCCCGGTAATGGCTATGCCGGTGACGGTGGCTTCAAACTGCTCGCCCCCCAGGGCGTCCACGCTTATCACCGCCGTCTGGCCCAGGCTGATGCCGGAGATGTCCAGCTCATCCACCTGTATCTCCAGGCTCATGTGCTCCTGGGATGTGACGGAGGCGATGCTCACCTCCTCCAGGCTGTAGAGCTGATAGCTCTCCTCCTGGGCGGAGGCGCTGCCGCCGCCGGTGGACATGCCGCCCATGGCTCCGCTCATGCCGCCCATGCCGGACATGCCGCCCTCCATGCCGCCCTGGCCGGGAGTCTGGCCGCCGCTCTCCGGCAGCTTGCTCACCAGCAGCAGCTGTCCGCTTTCGTCGGTGACCAGGAGCACATTATCTCCCACGCTGAGATTTGAAAGCTCAAGTCCCGCCGCACTGTAGCTCTTCTCCACGGTCAGGTCCGTCTCGCTAACCGTCACCGAGGGCAGGGAGTTCAGGTCCGTTATGGTATAGGAATAGAAGGTCTGCATCACTTTTATGCTGCCGTCGCTTATCTCCGTCAGCTTTGCGGCGTAGCCGTAGTATACGGCGGAGGGCTGGCTCTGCTCCTCACTCACCGTGATGCTCAGGTTGGTCTGGGCCCCGCCGCTGCCGTCGGAGGCGGTGAAGCTGACGGTGAAGGTGTAATTGCCGGCGGCGGTGGGGACGCCGGAGATGAGGCCGGTGGAGACATCCAGGCTCAGGCCCTCAGGCAGGCCGCTGCCGGCGCTCCAGCTGCCGCTGGGGGCGGCTCCCGTGCCGTCGGAGGCGGCGAGTTGGGCGCTGTAGCTCTGGCCCACGGTGGCCCCGGGCAGGGAGGTGGTGGTGATGCTTATCTGCCCGCTTGTGCCTCCGCCGGGTTCGGGTTCTCCGTCGGGTTCGGGTTCTCCCTCAGGTTCCGGCTCCGTGCCGCCGCCTTCTCCTTCCACGCCGCCCAGAAGCTGGGCGTCCCCTGCGATGGGCTGGGTGTTATCTTCAATGTGCTGGGTTTCGCCTTCTGCGGGCTGAGTGTCACCTACGATGGATTGGGTTTCGCCCCCGGCGGGCTGGGTTTCGCCCTCTACGGCGCTGAGGAGGACGATGCCGCCGGAGCTGCCGAAGGTGGAGCTGCGGCTCACCAGGGAGCTTGCCACCAGGCCGCCGGAGCTGACGCTGCCCCCGGAGGAGAGGAGCATATAGCTGCCCTCCTCATCCACGCCGGTGACTATGCCGTCGCAGGGGGCGGTGACGGTCCGGCTCTCATAGAGGCCGAACAGCTCCTGCATCAGCTCCTCGTAGTCCCGGCGCTCATCCACCAGCAGCTGGTACTCTGCGCTGTGGCCGGTGTTCTCCAGGCCGAATAGGCTCTGGCCCTCATAGACCTGCTGCCCTTCCTGGATATACACATAGGAAACGTCCCCGGTATAGGCGGTGACCTTCCAGGGGCTGTTTATAGACAGCTCGTCGCTGCCCAGGCTCTCCTCCTCGTCCAGCCAGGTCTCCAGAGTCTCGGTGTCTATGGGCTGGCCCTTGTCCTCCTCTATGCTCACGGTGAGCAGATTGCTGCCCAGGCCGGAGATGGTGTCGGTGACGGAGCTGGTGGCCCCGTTCACCAGGCTCACCAGCACCACCAGGGCCATGACCCCGATGATGATGCCCAGCATGGTGAGTATGGCCCGCAGCTTGTTGGAGCCTATGGAGCGCAGGGCCATTTTTAACCACAGGCTCATAACTTCACCTCCGAAATGCGCCCGTCCAGGATGTGTATGGAGCGGGCCGCCTGCTTTGCCACCTTGGGGTCGTGGGTTATCAGGACGATGGTGTTGCCCTGGGCGTGGAGCTCATGGAAGATGTCTATTATCTCCTGGCCGGTGCGTGAGTCCAGAGCCCCGGTGGGCTCGTCGGCCAGTATCAGCTTAGGCCGGGTGGCTATGGCTCGGGCTATGGCCACCCTCTGCTGCTGCCCGCCGGACAGCTCCGTTGGCAAATGCTTTGCCCGCTTGGTAAGGCCCACCCGCTCCAGAGCCTCCTGCACCCGCTCAGCCCGCTCCGGCCGGGGCAGGCCCTGGTAGATGAGGGGCAGCTCCACGTTCTCCTCCGCCGTCAGCTTTGGGATGAGGTTGAAGCTCTGGAAGACGAAGCCTATTTTCTCGTTGCGTATCTTTGCCAGCTGGTTCTCCGAATAGGACTCTATGGACAGGCCGTCCAGAAGGTAGCTGCCGGCGTCCGCCACGTCCAGGCAGCCGATGATGTTCATGAGAGTGGACTTGCCGCTGCCGGAGGGGCCGATGATGCTGACGAATTCCTTGGGATATATGTGCAGCGTGGCATGGTCCAGGGCCTGGACTTTCTCGTCCCCCACCATGTACACCTTGCACAGGTCCTTGATGTCTATCATGCCTTCGCCCCCTCAGTTGCCGCCGGGCATGCCGCCGCCGAAGTCACCGGAGGGCATGCTGCTGCCGCCGCCAAAATCTCCGGAGGGCATCTCGCCGCCGCCGAAGTCCCCCCTCTGGCCGCCGCCCATGCCGCCGAAGCCCATGGTGCCAAATGCGTTTCGGCTCTCGGTGTAGTACACCGTGTCGCCCTCGGCCAGGCCGGACTTTATCTCCACATAGCTGCTGTTGCTCAGGCCCGGCACCACGTCCACCCGGCCGCCGTACTCGCCGCTGTCCTCGTCATAGCCGGTATACACATAGTAGCCGCTGCTGGTCTGGTGCAGGGCCTCCACCGGGATGAGCAGGGCGTCGTCCACGCCCTCTATCCTTATATCTACCCCGGCGGTCATGCCCGGGAGCATGCCCTCCACCTTGTCCAGAGTTATCACCGCAGTATAGCTGCCGTCGGAGGCGGTCTTGTCTATCTCCGTCACGGTGCCGCTGAGCACCTCCTCACCCAGGGAGCTGACGGTGACCTCCGCCGTCTGGTCCAGGGCCAGGGAGAGGATGTCGTCCTCATCCACGCTGATGGTCACCGACACGCTCACGTCCGGGGCCAGGGTCAAAACCTCGCCCGTCGTCCATGGCGAAGTTCATCCGCACCTGGCGGCGGAGGATGAGCACGGCGGCGACCAGCGCCACCGTCAGCGCCCCCACCACTATGGCTATGGTGCGTATGCGCTTTTTCTTCTTCGCCTTTTTGCTGCGCCGGAGGGAGTCGAAGAGCTCCTCGTCCCGCTGTTGTATTTCCTTGTCCGCCGCCTGTAAGGCGCCGTCCTTGTTTTCCTTGTCCATATGCCGCTCCTTTCCGCTTAAGGGCTTTAAGGCAGGGCATCCCCCGCCATTCTGTTTTTCAATTATAGCGGGCAAAGCTTAAGCCATCCTTAATTTTCCTGAGAAACTTTCCCCCTGTTTTTTTACTTTTTGTTTTCTTTTCTCCCTTTTATGCCCGATTCCGGCCGGTGCTTCGTGAACAGGTCCAGTAAAAACGGACAATAGACAAATCCCCCCTGATGTAGGAAAATATAACTACATCAGGGGGGATT
>CALWVZ010000070.1 GCA_944385125.1 uncultured Oscillospiraceae bacterium | reverse complement strand
TTTTTTTGTTTTCATAAAACCGGGCTCGAACTTGTGAAGTGGAAAAATTATGCTATAATAGATAAAACTGCCGGGGATTTTTGGCCAGTTCTTGAAGCCGCTCTCTCCCCGGCCATGGAGGTATTGCACATGAAAATCTACATAGCTGCCCCGCTGTTCAACCAGGGGGAGAGAGCTTTTAATGAGCGCATAGACGCCGTTCTCCGCTCCTGCGGCCATGAGACCTTCCTGCCCCAGCGGGACGGGGGCTGCGTGGCGGAGCTGCCGGATATCATCGAGGGCCTGCCCAAGCGGGACTATCTCTTTAGGCTGGACTGTGAGCACATGGACTGGTGCGAGGCGGTTCTCTTCGTCTTTGACGGCCGTGTGCCCGACGAGGGCGCCTGCTTTGAGCTGGGCTACTGCTACGCCAAGGGCAAGCGCTGCATAGGCTACAAGACCGACGCCCGCTGCTTTATCGACGGCTTTGACAATGTGATGCTCCACGGCGCCCCGGAAAAGGTCCTGCGCAGTGAGGAAGAGCTGAGAGCTTTTTTCTCGGCCCTGAACTGATGAGACGCAGGGTATCCACATGACTGCTGCAACTGTTATACTTATTATAGTCCTGCTCGTCCTGGCCCTTGCCTTGTACCTGGGCATGCTGGACAGGCTGCACATCTCTCCCAGGCCCAGGCCCGGCCAGCTCCGGGTGGCCTGCGTGGGGGACAGCATCACTTACGGCTTCTTCGTCCGTGGCCAGCTGTGGAACAGCTATCCCAGCGTCCTGCAAAAGCTCTTGGGCAAGGGATACTGTGTGGGCAACTTCGGCTTCTCCAACCGCACCGCCTCCGAAGACGGGGACTACCCCTACACCCGGGAAAAGCTCTACAAAAAGAGCCTGGATTTTCGGCCGGACATCGTACTGATAATGCTGGGCAGCAACGACTCAAAGCCCAACAACTGGAATGCGGACGGCTACGCCCGCTCCCTGGCTCGGCTCTCCCGCAGCTACATGGCCCTGGGCAGCCGCCCCAGGGTCCTGCTGATGACGCCCCCCAGCGTCTTCCACTTTCGAAAAAAGGTGCTCTGGACCATCCAGGGGGACGTGCTGGAAAATCAGGTGGTGCCCATCTGCCGCCGTGTGGCGGAGGAGTTGGGGCTGGAATGCGTGGACGTCCACGGCGCATTCCTGGGCAAAAAGGAGCTGTTTGTGGACGGCTGCCACCCCAATGTCCCCGGCGCCAAGCTCCTGGCGGAGACGGTATACTGGGCGATAGCGCCGTCTGAGGAGCCATGAGGTCTTTCCCCGGGTAAAGCCAAATAAAATACGAGCCCCGGGCTGCGCAGTCAAAGCCTGCGCAGCCCGGGGCTGTCATATCACTCTCTGGGCAGGTACAGGGAGAAGCGGCAGCCGTGGCTCGGGACGCTGTCCAGCTTCACATAGCCCCCCTGGCTCTGGGCTATCTGCCGGGTGAGGCTGAGCCCCAGGCCCACGCCCTCCTTATCCCGGGCGGAAGCGCCCCGGTAAAAGCGGGAGAAGACCCGGGCCTGCTCCTCTTCGGCTATGCCCGGCCCGCTGTCCTCCACCCGTATCAGGGAAAACATCTCGAAATTCCGGCTGCTCAGGGTGACTCTGCCCCCCTCCGGGGTGTATTTCACCGCATTGTCCAGCAGGTTGCACAGCGCCTCCTCCGTCCATTTGGCGTCAAACACTGCTTCGCCCTCCGCCGCTGTGAGGCTAAGGCTTATATTCTTTCCCCGGGCCTTGGGCATATACTGCTCCACAGCCCGCCGGAGCACGGGAGCTATGGCCTGACGCTCCGGTTGCAGGGCAAGAATCCCCGTCTCCAGCCGGGAGCTTTTCACCAGAGCATCCATGAGGCTCTCCAGTTTTTCCGTCTGGGCGGAGATGGCCCGGGCGCAGCCCATGGCCTGAGGGCTTAGGGGATGCTCCTCCAGAAGCTGGGAATAGAGCTTCAGGTTTGCCACCGGGGTCTTTGTCTGATGGGAGATGTCGGAGATAAGACTGTTTATCTGATCCCGCTGCTTTTTTATATTCAGAGCAGAGACCTGGGATGCGGAAAGATACTGGGCCAGGCGGCTCTCCAGGGCTGACATGCGGCTCTCGTCAAAACTCTCTGTCGGAAAGCCGCCCTCCATGGCTTTTGTCAGCATTGTGTCCAGGCTGTCCATTATCCGGGCGCTGCGCCGCCGGCTGAGCAGGGCAAACAAAGCCGCCAGCAGCAGGGCCGCGCCGCCGAAGATATAGCCGCTCATGGCTTCACCGCCCAGGTGTAGCCGATGCCGTACACCGTTTTTATATATTCCGGGTTTGCCGGGTCCTTTTCCAGCTTTCCCCGCAGCCGCTTCACCGTGACGGACAGGGCATTTTCATCCACATATTCCGCCCCGTCGGTCCACACTCTGTCCACCAGCAGGGCCCTGGGCAGGGTGCGGCCCCGGTTTTCCACCAGCACCCGCAGCAGCCGCTGCTCAGTTTTTGAAAGCTCTATTGCCTTTCCCTCCCGGCGAAAGTCCATGGCCTGAAAGTCAAAGGTGAAGGGCCCCAGCTCCAGGCTTTCCCGGGCTTTGGGCTCACCCCGGCGCAGCTGGGCCGCCACTCTGGCTCTCAGCACCGCCAGGGAAAAGGGCTTGGTTATATAGTCGTCGGCCCCGGCCTCCAGGCCCGTGACCTCATCCAGCTCCATGTCATTGGCGGTTAGGAGTATCACCGGTACGGCGCTTCCCCGGCGGATGCGCCGCAGCAGGTCCAGGCCGCTGCCGTCGGGCAGGTTTATGTCCAGTATCAACAGATTGAAGCTCTCGGCCGCCAATATTTTTTCCGCCTCCGCCATGCTCAGAGCTCTAATCACCCTTTGTTCAGGCCCCTCCAGAGCCATGGCAATGCCCCGGCCCAAAGCCTCGTCGTCCTCCAGCAGGAATATCCGCTCCATGGGCTTCACCTCTCAAATGTAATAAACTGAAGCTATTATACCTCAGTTCTCAATGTATTTCCACACCGGCAGTTCTCCGCCCCATGGGTTTGTTCCCCATGGGGCGGTTTTCTTCTCATTCCTGCCTCAGCCGCTCCACGGTGGAATGACGGCAGAAGCTGCGGTAGCTGAGTATGGGGATGACTATTCCCAGCAGGGCAAAGAAAGGCAGGATGGCAAATATGGGCCAAAGCCGGAAGCGGTAGCTGAGAAACCACATGAGATTTTCCAGGGACCGGGATATGAGCGGGGCCGTCAGCAAGGTGAGGGCTCCGCTCAGCCCTGCCGAGCCAAGGGTGTACAGCAGACCCTCCACGGCCAGCATGGCCTTGAGCTGCCTGCCGGTCATACCTATGGCCTGTAGCACCGCCAGCTCCCGGCGGCGGGAAGCTATGCCGGTGAATATTGCGTTTACAAAGTTAAGCACCCCTACCAGCCCTACGATGAAGCTGAGGCTGCCTCCCAGCAGGTTGAACATATTTCTGGTACTTTCAAACTCGGCGGCATAGCCGCTCTTGCTCTCGTAGTCCAGCTCCGGCATGGCGTTCTCCGTGAAGTCTTTAAGGAAGCTCTCCATGGCGGCGTTGGCCTCATCGTCCTGGGTGTCAAAGGCATAGTACATCACGCAGTCCGTGCCGGTGTCCCGGATGAAGGTCTCCGCCCCCATGACGAATTCGTCGCTGCCGTAGTAGCCGTAGCTGAGAGCGTTGGGCACCACCACCAGGGCCGCCACGGTGTATTCCACATCCCGGTACTTCACCGCCCGATAGCCGATAGGATCATCCCCCTGGGCCACGCTGGCTGGCACCTTGTCCCAGGGGCCGTAGACCTCCCCGGTGCGGCCGTTGTAATACTCATATTCCTCCACAAATCGCAGACTTATTTTGTCCCCCAGCTTTGCCCAGTGACTGTCCGGCTCGATGTTGCCGTAGTCATCATCGGAGTATACCGCCGCAATGTAGTTCCCGTCGGTATTCTCCAGCTTGCTCAGATCCCCCTCCAGCACCTGCAGATAGCCTAAGGCAAAGTCCTCCATGCCGTAAAGCTGGGCATCATCGCATAGCAGACCGTCTTCGTTCTTCTCCTCGAAAGCTATCATGGAGTCCAGCTGCTCCGGCGTGTTCCAGCGGCCGTGCATATCCCGGTAGTATTCCTCGGTGACAAATTCTTTAACGGCGGAAGTTCGGCCATAGATGAATCCTCCGTCCTCTATTCCGCCCTGGGCCTGTATGGCGCTTACAGCCGCTTCCGGCAGGGCTATGTCCGGATTAAATTTCTCACGGGTCTGGAAATGCCGGGCATTGCCCACTATGAAATCGCTGGCGGTAAAATAGGAGACATACTTGTCCATATCAAAGCTGCCGGTGAGAGTCACCGTCATGGTCAGCAGCAGCACCGCCAGGGAAAGGCTCAGCACGGTGATGAAGGTCTTGCCCCGGCTGCGGCCCAGATTGGCCCAGGCCATGGAGAAAAGGGACACGCCCTTGCGGCTGCGGTGCGCCTTAAGGGATACGCTGCCCTCGGTGTATCTCACCGCCTCCACTGGGGACACCCGGGCCGCCATGCGCCCGGGGCGGCGGCAGGATATGAGCACCGTCACCAGGGCAAAGGCTGCGGAAAAAACAAATATCCAGGGGCTTACGGACACCACGGTGACCACAGCGCTGAGCTGGGAAACTATCACCGGCACAAGCAGGCTGCCCACTGCCCAGCCAAGCAGCAGCCCCAGGGGTATGCCCGCCGCCGACAGGCTCAGAGCCTGAATACGAATGATGCGCTTCAGCTGCCTCGGGGTGGTTCCTATGGTTTTTAGTAGTCCGTAAAACCGTATATCTCCGGCCACGGATATCTGGAACACGTTGTAGATAATGAGGTAGCCGGTTAGGAGTATCACAGCCAGGATAACCAGGACTATCAGCGCCGTCACCGGGTCCAGGTTCTCCGACAGCTTTGCCCCGGTGTAGGCCCAGTTCACACCGGTAGCGATATAGTTGTCCCCGGCGCTGAGGCTCTCGTTCTGGTAGCCGTGATTTTTAAGTATACGGGCCAGGTCGTCGGCAATGGAGCGGGAGCCGCTTTTCAGCATCACGTCCATGTTCCAGGCGCCGGTCATGCCGTCCCGGCCAGGGGGAGTCACATCCAGCTCCTCCAGCACAGTGTCTACCCGGCTTTCAGGCAGCAGGACATGGCTGGCTGTGACCGCCTCGTCATACTCCCACCAGCCGCAGAGAGTGAAGCTCTGGGTAGTCTCCTTCTCGTCCACGGTAAAGCTTATGGTGAATTTCTCCCCCAGCCGGGGCTCCACTCCCAGCAGTTCCAGCACCCGGGTGTCCGTGGCCGCCTCGTCCGTACCCTCCTGGGGCAGCCGCCCCTCCACCGGGTCGCAGTACATCCAGTGGGCATTGTTTGCATCGGAATAGCCCAGCTCTACATGGGCCTTGTTAAAAGGCACCTCAGTTGGCATGCCCAAAAAGCGGCGCAGGCCCCACTCCTGTATAAGTGGGTCGTCCTTCAGCTCATTGAACTGATCTTCACTGAGATACTTGAAGCCTCCATGGGCGTAGCCCCCGGCCTGGCGGAAGCCTGCCTGCTGTATGCCTTCGTTTATGGACAGGGCTATGGTGAAAAGGGAGGTGAAGAGCAGGGCGGTCAGGGCGATGGCCAGCACCGCCACGATGTTTCGGCTTCGGCTGGCCCCCAGGGCCTTGAAGCTCAGGCGCCTTATGCATTTTCCGTTGGCAACTTTCATTTTCCCGCCCCCTCACTGCCGGACTATACGCCCGTCCTCAATGCGGACGATGCGGTGGGCGGTCTGGGCTATCTCCTCGTTGTGGGTTATCATCACCATGGTCTGGGAGAATTTCTGCCCGGTGACTTTCATAAGGGAGAGCACGTCCTGGCTGGTCTTGGAGTCCAGGTTCCCCGTGGGCTCGTCGGCCAGGAGTATGGCGGGCTTTGCCGCCAGGGCCCGGGCTATGGCCACTCTCTGCTGCTGGCCCCCGGAGAGCTGATTAGGCAGATTGTCCAGCTTTTTCTCCAGGCCCAGAGTGTGTATCACCTCGTGAATATAGTCTCTGTCCGGCTTTCTCCCGTCCAGCTCCACCGGCAGCACTATGTTCTCATACACGCTGAGCACAGGCACCAGGTTGTAGGCCTGAAAAACGAAGCCTATCTTCCGGCGGCGGAAGATGGTCAGCTCCTCGTCCTTCAGGTTAAATATCTCCCTGCCGTTTACCAGGACCGAGCCGGAGCTGGGCCTGTCCAG
>CALWVZ010000069.1 GCA_944385125.1 uncultured Oscillospiraceae bacterium | reverse complement strand
TACACCTATGCCGACACCATAAGCGCCATGGGCAATAGCGTTAACATCATCAACCTCAAGGATACCAAGATAGACCAGATAATTGCCGACGACGAGGTCAATATCCAATCCGAGGGCGACATCACTGACGCCAATCCCCAGGATGATGACAACAATATCATCTCCGGCTCCACCGATTTGACGGCGGATGGAGATATAGGCGGCGAGGATGAGCCCATCAAGATACAGACCGACGAATTCAGCGGTGAGGGAGAGAATGTTTACATCGACAGCGACGGAGATATAGTCATTGACCATATCGGTGCCGAGGAGGACGTGGTAATAACTACCGACGGTTCCGTCACTGATAAGCCGGAGAATGAGGGCAAGCCTGCAATAGACTCCGAAAATCTGGAGATAGATGCCGGCGGCACCGTAGGTAGCCAGGACAATCCTCTGGATATCAACGTACCCGGGGAAGTAGATGTAACTTCCCGTCTGGACCTGGTGTTCCTGAGAAGGCACGGACCTTCCCACCCGGCAGTGACCTGGCCCGGAAAAGTGAATCATCCCGCATACCTCTTTGCCGATGAGAATGGACGCATCAGACCCGATGATCCCCTCACCAGAGGCGAGGCCGCCCGAATGATTTATATCCTTCTGGGTATGCCCCAGAGCCCGTCCGGGGACAATCCCTTCCAGGATCTTGGCGAGGATGACCCCCTGTATCAGGCCATACTTAGCCTCTATCACATGGGAGCCTTTGAGGGCTGGGAGCTGGATAAGCTCTTTGACGGCGACAGAGAGATCACCAGAGCGGAGTTCATCTCCCTGCTGGTCTGGTTCTACTGCCGCATGGGCGGAGAGATCCGGAGCATGCCTGAGCTGGACATAGCCGATATGGATGAGAGCCACTGGGCCTACCAGGCGGTGCAGACCGCTCTGCAACTGGGTTGGATAGAGCTGGACGAGGAGGGCGCCTTCCGTCCCGACGATACCATCACCAGAGGCGAGGCCGCAGCAGCCGCCAACAAGGCGGCGGGCAGAGAGCCCGACCTGGAGATCCTGGAACCTCTGAATCCCGGCTTTACCGATCTGCCGAAAGACCACCCCTTCTATGAAGACATACTGGAGGCGGCTATCAGCCATTTCGAGTACCCTCAAAGAGCGGCGGCCTGAAGCAGCAGGACTCAGGGCCCTGCAGCAAGCTCAGTCTTGCGGTAAGGGAAAAATAAACAAAGCGAAAAACCAAAAAACTGCGGCAGGGATTTTCCCTGCCGCAGTCGATGTATAGGGGGAATGCTACCCCAAAATCCAAGGCTCCTTTTTCAGCGCCGCATGCCTATTCTGCCGGAGGCCATTACCACGCTGTCAATGCCCAGCAGGATGAGGTAAACGCTGGCAAAGCAGCGTATGGTGTTCACGGTGAATATGGGGCTGAGGAACATCATAATGCCCAAAATGAGCCCTATGATGTTTACCACAAGTGCAAAATAGAAACTGCCGTCGCCGGCTATCAGCCGGATGCTGCTGAGGTGGGACAGCCGGGAAATGCAGTGGGCGATGAACCAGATAGGGAACAGGACGGTCAGTATGATCACACCTGTTCTGGGATAGGCCAGAAGCATGATGCCGGACATGACGCTGAGTATACCCGAGACCAGAGCCAGGCTGGGCCCGAAGCCGGTGTAGCGTTCCACCTGCACGAACAGGAGGATATCGGCTATGCCCATGATGATAGCGGCCAGGCCGCAGGCCACCACCATGCCGGTGAGGGCCAGGTCCGGGTCGGTAAAGGCCCAGATACCCAATACTATCAGCAATATGCCTATCAGAAGCTGAAGCCAGCCGAAACCTGAGCGCCTTCTCATTGCCTGTCGCCTCCTGTCAGTATGTCCATAAATTCGTCCCCGGTGATGGTCTCCTTCTCATAGAGGAAGCCGGCCAGCTCGTCCAGCTTGGAGCGGTTGTCCTGCAGGATCTTTATGGCCTTCTCATGCTGCTTTTTTACCAGCTCCACCACCTTGCGGTCTATATCCCGCTGGGTGTCGGGGGCGCAGGTCAGGGAAGTGTCGCCGCCCAGGTACTGGTTCTGTACCGTCTCCATGGCCACCATGTCGAACTCCTCGCTCATGCCGTAACGGGTTATCATGGCCCGGGCCAGCTTGGTGGCCTGCTCTATATCGTTGGAAGCGCCGGTGGTGACGGAGCCGAAGACCACTTCCTCGGCGGCCCGGCCGCCGGTATAGGTGGCTATCTTGTTCTCTATCTCCTCCTTGCTCATAAGGAACTTGTCCCCGGTCTCCACCTGCATGGTGTAGCCCAGAGCGCCGGAGGTGCGGGGGATGATGGTTATCTTCTGCACCGGGGCGGAGTTGATCTGCTTTGCCGCCACCAGGGCGTGGCCGATCTCGTGGTAAGCCACCACCTTTTTCTCCTGGTCGGAGAGCACGGCGTTTTTCTTCTGGTACCCGGCGATGACCACCTCGATGCTCTCCTCCAGGTCGGACTGGGTGACTATGGTGCGGCCGTTGCGCACTGCCCGGAGGGCGGCCTCGTTTATGATGTTTGCCAGCTCTGCGCCGGAGGCGCCGGCAGCCATGCGGGCGATGGTGTGGAAGTCCACATCTTCGGCGGGCTTTATCTTTTTGGCGTGTACCTTCAGTATGGCTTCCCGGCCCTGGAGGTCAGGCAGCTCCACCGGCACCCGGCGGTCAAAGCGTCCGGGCCTGGTGAGGGCGGGGTCAAGGCTCTCGGGCCGGTTGGTGGCGGCCAGGATGATGACGCCGGTGTTCTCCTCAAAGCCGTCCATTTCGGTGAGCAGCTGGTTGAGGGTCTGCTCACGCTCGTCGTTGCCGCCGTAGCCGCTGACGGAATTGCGTTTCTGTCCGATGGCGTCTATTTCGTCGATGAAAACGATGCAGGGGGCTTTCTCCTTGGCCTGCTTAAAGAGGTCCCGAACCTTGGAGGCGCCCATGCCCACGAACATCTCCACAAACTCTGAGCCGGAAATGGAGAAGAAGGGGACGTTAGACTCGCCGGCCACTGCCTTGGCCAGCATGGTCTTGCCGGTGCCCGGAGGGCCTACCAGCAAAATGCCCTTGGGCATGGAGGCTCCGGCTTCGGTGTATTTGCTGGGGTCGTGGAGATAGTCCACTATCTCCTGGAGGCTCTCCTTGGCCTCATCCTCACCGGCCACATCCGCAAAGCGGATGCCTTTGGTGGACTGGACATAAACCTTGGCGTTGCTCTTGCCCAAGCCGAAGGACATGGAATTTTTGCCCCCGGCCTGCTCCATCATCTTTTTGCTCATATACTGGCCCAGACCCACAAAAATAAGTATAGGCAGAATGAATGTGAGCAGGAAGCTCAGAATAGGCGAGGCGGGCTCCTCGATGACCCGGTCGAACTTGGCGCCGCAGTTGTGGAGCCGCTCCGTGAGACTGGGGTCCTCCATGGGTGCGGTTTCATATACCTGAGTACCGTCCTTGTTGGTGAATATTATCTGGATATCCTCCACCTGGACGATGCCGATATCCCCTTCGTCTATCATATCCATGAAAGTGCCGTAGTCCACTTCCGTCACCTGGCTGCCAGTTATCAGGGGAGTCACCAACAGATTGAATACAAATATTATCAGCAAAACGATACCGTAGTAATATATTAGGGGTTTCTTTGGGGATTTTACCTCTTTCATTCTATACTCCTTTCCTGCTCTTCCTGAACGAGCAGCTGGCTGTCGATTGCATCCATGGATATGAGCAGCGCCGTGTCTGCTGCCTGGTGGGCAAAGTCCAGGCTGTACTCGGCCAGCAGCAGCTTTGCTTCCGCCAGGGAAGCGGGGTCCGAACATTCCTGGGCCAGGGCCTGTATCTGGGCTTCAGTTTCCTGTATCAGCTGCCGGACCTGTTCATAGGCCTTATACAACACGGAAACATACTCCGATTTGGATAGCTCCAGCTTCTTGCGCAGGGCCAGCTCGGACTGGGCGCCCTCCAGCCTCAGGGCCTCTATCTCCCGGCAAAGGCGGCCGTGGTCGGCTGTCTCGCTGAGATAGATACGGCTGTGCAGCTTTCCCAGCCTGTCTTCCAGTTCGTTGAGTTTAAGAGAGAGTATCTCATGCGCCATGGAAGCACCTCCTAACGACTTATATTGTAAGCCGGAAGGCCCTCGGCTTCAATTTTCAAAATCAGCGGGCTGTAAGGAAGATACTTTGATAAAACAGCGGAAGTGTAAAATAACTTTACACTTCCGCTGTTTTATCAAACTGTGTGTTTTTTAGTCGGAGGGGGAGATGCCCTCGGTCATAAGGCGAAAGACCGTGTGGACTATCTGATCCAGATTTTTCGTATCCTCCTCCGTCCAGTTCCGGAAGAGCCCCAGTATGGCCTGGCTGTGGTAGCGAAGGATAAGCCTCACCTGAAAGCGGGTACAATTTTGATAAAGCCCCTCCTCGTCGCAGACCTGCTGGAACAGGCTCTGGAAATACTGGCTGATAAAAGGCTCCAGCTCTTCCCGGTAATTACCTTCCATACTCTTTTTCACATAGGGCATGGAGTTTATAGCCATGACGAAGAGACTGCGCAGCCGCTCTTCACCATCCCCGGCGGAGCGGGATTGCAGCAGGCTGTGCTGCACATTGCTCTCCAGCATCCAGCGAAACAGAGCAGGAATATCCTCAAAGTGGTAGTAAAAGGCCTGGCGGGTGATGTGGCATTTCTCCACGATGTCCTTTACAGTAAGCCTCTTTGTGCTTTTGTCCAGCAAGAGCTCCTTTGCCGCCTGGGCTATTATCTGTTTCATGTCCACTGCCATGGGCCGTCCTCCTTCCGGGAAATAGCTATGGCAGGATTATACACTTTTTCCGAAAGATTATCAAGGTGCAGCGGTTCTGGACCATAAACAGCGGTGAGCAGTGCAGAGAAGGCAGATTTCTCGTTGACCGGGGGATGGAAAAATGTTACTATAATCAAAGCGGCGGGAGCCGACTTGATCTTATAAACGGAGGTCGCCATGACCTATAACGAGATGTTTTCAAAAGTAAAGGGCATGATAGCCGGTGTGGACGTGAGCCGGTTCCGGGAACACCTGGCCTACCAGTTCAATATCACCGGGGATGCCGCCGGTATATTCTATGTGGAAGTGAAAGAGGGCCGGTTGAATGTGGAGCCCTACGAGTACCATGACCGGGATGCCATATTCACCTGCTCTGCCGACACCCTGTTCAAGATAGCCTCCGGCAAGAGCGACCCGGTGGCGGCAGTGATGCTGGGCAGACTGAAGGTGGAGGGAAATATAGACAAGGCCCTGAAGCTGAAGGACATTCTGTCCGGCAAGTGAGCCCGGTCTATAGAAAGATTTGCTTTAAAAGAAAAACAGAACATGTTACAATAGACATATAAATGTTCAGGAGGGATAGTCCATGGCAAAAGCAGATGTATTTTTTACCACATTTAAAGCTACCAACAACGAGAACCTTTTGAAGAAGCTCCACCGGCTGATGAAGACCGCCGGCTTTGAGGGCATTGATTTTACGGACAAGTATGCGGCAATCAAACTGCACTTTGGGGAATACGGCAACTTGGCCTTCCTTCGCCCCAACTATGCCAAGGTGGTGGCGGACTATGTGAAGGAGCTGGGGGGCAAGCCCTTCCTTACCGATTGCAACACCCTCTACGTGGGCAGCCGTAAAAACGCCCTGGACCATATGGACACCGCCTACCTCAATGGCTTTTCTCCTCTCCAGACCGGCTGCCATGTTATCATAGCCGACGGCTTGAAGGGCAGCGACGAGCAGCTGGTGCCCATTAACCAGGAGTATGTGAAAGAGGCAAAGATAGGCCGGGCCATAATGGATGCGGACGTGGTCATCTCTCTTACCCATTTCAAGGGCCATGAGGAGGCCGGCTTTGGCGGCGCCATAAAGAACCTGGGCATGGGCAGCGGCTCCAGAGCCGGCAAGATGGAGCAGCACTGCGACGGCAAGCCTTATGTAAACCAGAAACTGTGCATCGGCTGCGGCTCCTGCTGCCGCATCTGCGCCCACGGAGCTCCCATAATTGAAAATGGCAAGGCCCATATAGACGAAAGCAAGTGCGTGGGCTGCGGCCGCTGCCTGGCCATCTGCCCCAAGAACGCAGTCAAGCCGGTCTTCCAGGATTCTGTAAAGCTGCTCAACTACAAGATGGCGGAGTATGCCTATGCCGTGTGCAAGGACCGGCCCTGCTTCCACGTCACCCTTATCTGCGACGTGTCCCCCAACTGTGACTGCCGTGCGGAGAACGACATCCCCATCATCCCCGATGTGGGAATGCTGGCCTCCTTTGACCCGGTAGCCCTGGACCAGGCCTGCGCCGACCTGTGCAACAAGATGCCTGTAATAGAAGGCAGCTGCCTGGACGACAATATGAAGAAGTTCGGCGATGAGGACCATAACCATGAGCTTTTCCATATGAACCACCCGGACACCGAGTGGGAATCCTGCCTGGACCACGCCCAAAAGATAGGCCTGGGCACCAGGGATTACCAGCTCCATAAGATATAAGGTCCGGCCCGGGCCTTCCCGGATCAGACCTCGCTGCTGAATTAAGTAAACCGAATTAAGTAAACGATGTTATGTAAAGCGAAATATAAATACTGAATTATGTAAACTCCGGCAGCGAACCTGCCGGAGTTTACATAACATTATCAACAAGAAAAGGCTGCGGCTGGCGGACAAAGAATAAAATTTGTAGGATTGTCAAACATATTGGACAGTGAACTCTAAGGGAGAGCGCCAGCCAAGAGGCCTCATAGGAAAGTTGT
>CALWVZ010000068.1 GCA_944385125.1 uncultured Oscillospiraceae bacterium | reverse complement strand
TTGAACCAGCGGCCTCTTGAACCCCATTCAAGCGCGCTACCATCTGCGCTACACCCGGATCTCTGTCGCCCGATTATCTTAGCACAATCTGTCATCAAATGCAATACCCAATTTCAAAAATTTTGATTTTTTGCAATTGGGTATTTTTTCGGTCAATTAACGGCTTAATCCCCATGCAGTCCGGGAAAAGCGGCCTCATTCCGTAAAATGTATGTGGTTGTTTATATGGTCGCTGCAAAAGCAGTGGTAGCCCTGGCAGCGGGAGCAGTAGCGAAACTCCAGCTCCGGGTGGTCCACATCCGTCCTGCCGCAGACTGCACACTTATGTGTGTAAAGCTTGCTCTCCTGCTCCCGGCGTATGCGCCGTGACTCCCTGCGGAAGTTGATGGTGCTCTTGCTGGTTCTGCCGGGCCGGTTGCGCAGCAGGCTGCCGCCGCAGAAAATGAAGAAGTTCAGCACCGCTACCACTGGCAGCAGGTTCAGGGGGAAGGGATTCATAATAACCGAGAGAACAAAGAACACAGCGTCAACTACAGCCAGGTACTTCATTTTCACCGGGATGATATAGAACAGCAGGATAGTTGTATCCGGGAACATGCTGGCAAAGGAAAAGAACATGGACAGATAGATATACTGAGAATCCAGGCGGATCACCATGCCTGTGGCAAAATATATGATGAAGCCGTAGATCACGGTGAGAATGACTCCGGAGAAAAAGTATATGGTGAATTGGCCGGTGCCCCAGTACTGCTCCAGGGTATTGCCTATCCAGTAGTAGAAATAAAAGACGATAAAGGCCAGCAGCCCGGTGCTGGGCGGATAGAGCATGAAAGTGACCAGGCGCCAGACCTGTCCTCTCAGGATGAGGGAGGCATCAAAACTGAGGTAGGTAAGGAACAGGGGATTGATAGCGCTGAGGACCCAGAAGGCCACGTTGGCTATGGTGATGTACAACATAAGATTCTTTATGCCGAAATAAGGATGGTTATAGCAAAAGCGCTCAATCTTGTTCATTGGGTCTCTCATATGATTCTCCATTCTGCCACAGGCATACTCAGTTTACCATATAATATAACCCGACGCCGCCCTAAAGTCTATAAAATTTTGTAAATTCAAAAACTGGGGCTTTCAATATTCCTAAGATTGTGTTAATATGTAAACTGATCAATTATGTGAATATGTCTTCATATATGAATGGAGCAAGCTTCTTTTATGGCGGAAAAAGATTTTGAGATAAAAAACGACACCATTGAGGGCCGCAACGCAGTGATAGAGGCCCTGCGGGCCGGAAGGCCCATAGACAAGATATTCATTGCCAAGGGCGATGTAGACAAAACTCTTGGGCATATCGCATCCAAGGCCCGGGAGAAGGGCATAGTAGTGGTGGAGGCGGACCGGCGCAAGCTGGACTTCATGAGCCAGACCCATGCCCACCAGGGCGTCATCGCCCTGGCCGCTCTGCGGGAATACTGCCAGATAGCCGACATTCTGGCCCTGGCGGAAGAACGCCGGGAGCCCCCTTTTGTCATAGTTTGCGACGAAATAAGCGACCCCCACAACCTGGGAGCAATAATCCGCTCTGCCGAGTGCGCCGGGGCTCACGGCGTCATCATCCCCAAGCGCCGCAGCGCCGGGCTCACCGCAGTGGTGGACAAGGCCTCTGCCGGAGCCGCCGAGCATATGCTTATATCCAGGGTACCCAATATCCCGGCGGCCATTAAAGAGCTGAAGGAGCGGGGACTCTGGGTCTACGGCACCGCCGCCGACGGGCAAAGCGATCTGTGGCACACTGACTTTACAGGCTCCATGGCCCTGGTCATCGGCTCCGAGGGTGAGGGTATGGGCCGTCTGGTGAAGGAGAGCTGCGACTTTGTGGTTAGTCTGCCCATGAAAGGCCGGGTCAGCTCCCTCAACGCCTCCGCAGCGGCAGCCATCACCATGTACGAGGTGCTGCGCCAGCGCAGCGCCCAATAACAAATGCTGCGGGCTTTGCCCGCCGGATAGGATAAGAGCATGAAATTTTTCAGTCATAAGCAGAAAAAGCATGAACTGAAAACTGAATCAGAGGAAGACCTCTCCGTAGAGGATATCATCGCCGAATACCAGGCCAGGGAGGACGTGGAACAGCAGGAGCAGGAGTCGGACGGCAAAGATGAATACTACAGTTCATCCCAGAGCGGCTATGAGGAAGATTACGACTCCCAGTCCTTCCAGCCGGAGCCGGATGCCGGCCGCAGCTATGGCAGGGAGCGCCATTATGAGGACTACAGCTCCCCTGCCGCTGCCGATGATATTGACCGGCTCTTTGACGATATCTTTGCCGATTATTACGGCGGCCAGGAATTGGAGGGCTACGGCGGTCAGGACCCCCGCTCCTCTCTGTCCAGGCAGCCGGACGAGGACCTGAGCGCCGCTGAAGCTCCCTACAGCGGCTACGGCACCCGCAGCGGAAACATCGGGGCCATTGAGCGGGAGGCCAGGGAGTATATCTCCAACATGCAGATGTCGGAGCCGGGCAGGGCCCGCAGCCCCCTGTCTCAGGAGGAGCTCTATGCTCCTTTGCGGGAGGATGAGCTGGCCAGGACCCGTAAGCCCCGGGATGCGGGATCCTCACCCTTCAGCCCGGAAATAGACAGCCGCTTTAATCTGGGCGGCCGCAGAGATTCCCAGAGCTACCGCTTCGGCGACCGTTCCGTGGATATGAGCGCAGACAAGGACTATTCCCCTTCTGCGCAGACAGACTACAATCTCTCCCACTGGGCCCCGGAATACGACCCTGCCCTGGGCGGGGAAGACGGAGAGCCCGAGGATGCGGAGGCCGGCAGCGGCCTGTTCAAAAAACGCCGCAAGTCCAAAAAGAAGGCCAGGGAGCAGGAGGTATACAGCTCCGACTATGAGACCGCTCCCCTCCAGGACGAGGAGGACGACTATGCCTACTCCCAGAGCTTTCGGGACCACCGGGCCGCTCCGGGAGACTACGCTCTGGATGACGATTACTACGACGACTCCGTCTCTGACCGGCAAAGCCGTCTGGATGAAGACTTTGACGAGAGCGGGGACCTGCCCAGTTTCAGGGAATATCTGGCCTCTATCTTCGCCTCTGCTTTCCTGCGCATACGGGGCACCAACCGCAGCGTTACCACCAGCACCATGAGCGACAGCGAGGAGGAGCTGGGGCCGGAGCTGACGGCAGCCGGAGCTTGCCGCTATTACGGCTCTTTCATGCGCTCCCAAAAGCTGCGGCTGCGTATAGGTCTTGCTCTGGAGCTGCTGCTGTGCTACCTCTCTCTGGGCCTGCCGGTGCCGGGCATGCTCCAGACCCTGCCGGTAAAGGCTGCGGCCTGCTGCGCCATGCAGTTTGCCATTATGCTTCTTGCTCTGGATGTGGTGACAACGGCGGTCCTGGGAGCTTTCCGGCTGAGATTCGGCGCAGACTTTCTGGCATTGCTCAGCTGCCTTGCCACCACCGCCGACGGCATGATAGTCGCCCTGTCGGAGTCTGCAACTGCCCACACACCTTTGTGCGCCGTGTCCTGTCTGTCCCTTCTGGGCGTTCTGCTGTCCTCCTCCCTGAGCACCAAGGGCATACGCAAGGCCCTCAGAGTCCCTGCTATAGGCAAAAATTTCTATTCCATAACCGGGGAGACCAAGCTGCGCAAGAACGAGCTGACTTTGCTGAAATCCCAGCGTTCGGCCAAGGGCTTCGTGCGCCGTATAGAGGAGGCGCCGCCTGATGAGACTCTGTTCATCAAAGCCGGTCCCTTCCTCATCATTTTCGCCCTTTTGCTCAGTCTTGTGCTCACCCTGCTGAAAAAGAGCCTGCCGGACTTCGTGTTCATCTTTTCCGCTTTTCTGGCGCTTACCGCCCCCTTTTCCGCCCTTCTGGCCTTTGCCATGCCCTTCTTTGTGGGCTCCATGCGCATATTCAGAAGCGGCGCCGCCATAGCCGGCTGGTCCGGCCTCTGCGACATAGGCGCCAGCCGCAATATCATAGTCACCGACTGGGACCTCTTCCCGGAGAGCAGCATAGAGATGGATACGGTGCGAATATTCTCCGATGAGTCCACGGAGAAGGTCGTCGCCTATGCCGCCACCCTTGTCAGCGCCTCCGGCTCCAGCATAGCCGCTTCCTTTGTAAAGCTGATGGAGGAGACGGGTGGAGCCCTGCGCAAGGCGGACAACTTTGAGTTCCTCTCCGGCGGCGGCCTCAAGGGCATAATCGAAGGCCATGTGGTGCTCTGCGGCAGTATGGAGCTGATGCGCCTTATGAACATCCGCATACCCTACCGCCTGGCGGACAAGACCTCTGTGCTGCTGGCCATCGACGGAATTCTCTACGGCATATTCACCCTTAAGTATACCCCCTTGCCCCAGGTGCGCCGGGCTTTGGTGGAGCTGGTGCGCTCCGGCCGTCACCCGGTTTTTGCCCTCAGAGATTTTAACGTGAACCCCGAGATGCTCCACAACACCTTTGACATCGCCACCGACGGCTATGATTTTCCTCCCTATACGGAGCGCTTTGCCATGTCCGAGCCCTCCCGTAAGGACAGTAAGATAGCCGCCGTGGTCTGCAACGAGGGCCTTGGCCCGGTGACCCAGGTGGCGGATGTGGGCCGGAGCATGTATCTGGCCACCAGGTTCAACCTTATCCTGGCTCTTATCTCCGCCCTGCTGGGCCCAGCCCTGGTGTTCGTGAAACTGCTCACCGCCGGCAGCGTGAGCATAGGCTTTCTGCTGCTGTTCATGCTGGCCTGGGCCGTCCCCACTGTGATAAGCAGTCTGTACGTGGGCACCAAGCCTTGAAATAATACTCATATTGCCGGGCGGCAGGGGCGATTCCCCTGCCGCTCTTTTCCCGTTCCTTTCCGGTTCTCTTTAGCGCCGGTCCTTTCGGCTTTTTTCTCAGGGATGGCCGGGGAACTTGACAAATTTTTGTTGCCAAGCCCCTGGCAATAGTGTATAATGAACTGGATGTGAAAAAGATTTTCATATGCATTCAATAATGCATATAAGCATATACAAACTAAAGCACAGAGAGGAAGCAACACATGAGTTACGAAACCAAGAACATCCGCAACATCTGCCTGCTGGGCCATGGCAACACCGGCAAGACCAGCCTCGCCGAGAGCATGCTGTTCTGCACCGGCGCCATCGACCGTATGGGTAAAGTCAGCGACGGCAACACCGTCTGCGACTATGACGCCGAGGAGACCAAACGCCAGATCACCATTTCCACCGCAGTGGCCCCCGTGAACTACGGCGGCTGCAAAATAAACGTGCTGGACTGCCCCGGCTTCTTTGACTTTGTGGGCGAATCCCTGGCAGCCATCCGGGCCGTGGAGGCCGGGATCATCCTCTGCTCCGCCAAGGACGGCCTGTCCGTGGGCGCCGAGAGAGCATGGAAGTATCTGAAGGCAGCCAATGTCCCCGTGGCTTTCTGCATCTCCAAGTGCGATGAGGAGCACGGCGACTACTTCAAGGTCCTGGATTCTCTGAAAGCCAAGTACGGCAGCATCGTCTGCCCCGTCACCATTCCCATGTCCGACGGCAGCGGCGTCATCGACCTGGTACACAATGTGGCTTACCAGACCAAGGGCAACAAGACCTCCAAGGTCCCCGTCCCTGCAGCCGACGCCGGGAAGGCCGGAGAACTGCGGGAGGCCCTTATGGAGTCCGCCGCCGGCGCCACCGAGGAACTGATGGAAAAGTTCTTCGACACCATGGAGCTGTCTGAGGCCGATATGGCCGAGGGCATCAAGGTGGGTCTCCGGGAGCGCAGCGTGGTCCCCGTGTTCGCCAGCGCCGCTATGTCCTGCGTGGGCACCGAGGCTCTGCTCCAGGGCATTGTGGACTATGTGTCCAACCCCGGCGAGATGGAGGGCATCGACCCCGCCGCCCCCACTCTGGGCTTTGTTTTCAAGACCATTTCCGACCAGTTCGGCAAATACAGCTTTGTAAAGGTAATGAAGGGCAAGATAAGCGCCGACATGTCCCTGAGGAATGTCCGCGCCTCCAGCACCGACAAGCTGGGCCGTCTGTACACCATGTGCGGCAAGAAGAGCACCGAGGTAAAGGAAGCCTGCTGCGGCGATATCGTTGCCGTGGGCAAGATGGACTGGAAGACCGGCGACACCGTTTGCGACCCCAAGAACGAGGTGGAGCTGCCCGCAATAGCCATCCCCGAACCCTGCTACTCCATGGCCATCTCTCCCAAGACCAAGGGCCAGGACGACAAGGTGGCTGCGGGCCTGGCCAGACTTAACGAAGAGGATATCTCCTTCACTCTGGTAAACAATGCCGAGACCCGGCAGCAGGTGCTCTCCGGCCTGGGCGATATCCAGCTGGATGTGCTCTGCGCCAAGCTGAAGAGCCGCTTCGGCGTGGACACCGAGCTCAAGCCCGCCCGCGTGGCCTACCGTGAAAAGATCAAGGGCAAGGTGGAGGCCCACGGCCGCCACAAGAAGCAGTCCGGCGGTTCCGGCCAGTTCGGCGACGTGTGGATCCGCTTCGAGCCCCAGGATGAGCAGGATGAGATGATCTTTGCCGAGGAAGTCTTCGGCGGCTCCGTCCCCAAGAACTTCTTCCCCTCTGTTGAAAAGGGCCTGCGCAACGCAGTGAACAAGGGCGTCCTGGCCGGCTATCCCCTGGTCGGTCTGAAGGCCACTCTGTACGACGGTTCCTACCACCCTGTGGACTCCAACGATATGGCCTTCCAGACCGCCGCCCGTCTTGCCTATCAGGACGGCATCCCCAAGGCAAAGCCCACCATCCTTGAGCCCATCGGCCTGCTTCAGGTCACCATCCCCGATGAGAACCTGGGCGACATCATGAGCGACATCAGCTCCAAGCGTCGGGGCACCGTGCTGGG
>CALWVZ010000067.1 GCA_944385125.1 uncultured Oscillospiraceae bacterium | reverse complement strand
ACCTATGAGATGATGAAGAACAACTCTCACTATCAGGCAAGAGGCACCTTCACCACCTGGCATGACGACAACAAGGATAAGGATCTGATGGGCGTCAACTGCATCCCCTTCTTCAAGAACAACCCCAGCCAGATATTCCGCGGCGGCCCTGTCTATGGCGCAGACAATGAGGATATACTCTCCGAGCTGGGCTATGGCGAGGCGGAGATCGCCGACATGTACGCAAAGGAAGTCATCAAAAAGTAAAGACGGCGGCTTAAGCGGCAGCTGTAAATTTTCCTAAAAATCTGATGCCCGTCCCTTATGGGGCGGGCATCAGATTTTTAGCATTGGAAAATTGCCGCAATATGTAAAAAAGAAAAACTGCCGACCCGTTTATCAGGGCCGGCAGTTTTTCAGCTCTGTTCTCAGACAAAGTGCAGGCTCAAAGTCAGGAGGACAAAAGCCAGGGCGAACCACTTAGTGGCCTTGGCAAGCTTGGCATCCCAGGTTTTAGCCTTGCCTTTGGACAGGAAGGTCTCGGCACCGCCGGAAATGGCGCCGGAGAGCCCTGCGCTCTTGCCGCTCTGCATAAGGACGATGGCGGTGACGGCAACGCCGGAGAGGACCTGAAGTATGGTGAGAACGATGGTGATTGCAGACATTTATTTCAACCCTTTCAAAGTATACACGCTTAACAGCCAGAAAAGTATACCATAGGCGAGAATATAATTCAAGCCTTTTTTCGCTCTATGGGCTACATTAAAAAAGTTTTTTTCCCGTATGCCGAACTGAGACGGAGATTGACAGACTTGCCTAACAAATGGTACAATCAGATGAAAATCAGAAACTGATGATACGGAGGTAAACATCGCAATGAAGGGAATCATTCTTGCCGGCGGAAAAGGCACCCGCCTGTATCCCATGACGAGAGTTGTCTCCAAACAGCTGCTGCCTATCTATGATAAACCTATGGTATACTACCCCCTGTCGGTGCTTATGCTGGCTGGCATCAGGGAGGTCCTGATAATCTCGACCCCGGAGGATCTGCCCCTCTACAGGGAATTGCTGGGGGACGGCAGGCGCCTGGGAATGCGCTTTGAATATATCGTGCAAGAACAGCCCAGGGGCTTGGCGGAGGCTTTCATTCTGGGCGAGGAGTTCATCGGCTCCGATTCGGTCTGCCTCATACTGGGGGACAATGTGTTCTATGGTCAGGCCCTGTCAGACTACCTGCGTAAAGGCGCAGCTCTGGGAAAGGGCGGCATGATCTTCGGCGTCCAGGTCAAGAACCCCACGGCTTTCGGAGTGGTGGAATTTGACGAGAACAAACGGGTGGTGTCTATCGAAGAAAAGCCCGCCAACCCAAAGAGCAATTTTGCCGTGCCCGGTCTGTACTTTTACGATAACAGCGTGGTGGAAGTGGCAAAAAATATCCGGCCCTCACCCAGAGGAGAACTGGAGATCACCACGGTAAACAATGTCTACCTCCAGCGAGGCGAGTTGCTGGTGAGTCCCATGGGCCGAGGCATGGCCTGGCTGGATACCGGCACCCCGGAGGGCATGCTCCAGGCTTCCCAGTTCGTGGCCACAGTGCAGAGCCGCCAGGGCTTCTACATCTCCTGCATAGAGGAGATAGCCTGGCGCCGGGGCTGGATAAGCGATGAAGAACTCCTTGCTCTGGGCACGGAACTGAAAATGACCGACTACGGCCAGTATCTCATATCACTTGTGGAAAAGGACTGATATACATATGAAAAAAATCCTCGTTACCGGCGGCGCCGGCTTTATCGGCTCCAACTTCGTTCACTATCTGCTGAAAAATTATGAGGACATCACCGTGGTGAACCTGGACCTGCTCACCTATGCAGGCAATCTGGACAACCTGACAGAGGTCAGCGACGATCCCCGATACAGTTTTGCCAAAGGCGATATCCATGACCGAGCCCTGGTGGAGGAGCTTTTCAGCAAATACGAATTCGACACCGTGGTGAACTTTGCCGCCGAGAGCCATGTGGACCGCAGCATCACAAATCCGGATATCTTTCTCACCACCAACATCCTGGGCACCCAGACCCTGCTGGATGTGGCCAAACGCCACTGGAAGCTGGACCCGGACGACAAATATTCCTATGAATTCAAAGAGGGAGTTAAGTACCTCCAGGTATCCACGGACGAGGTATATGGCGCCCTGGGCCCCACCGGCATGTTCACCGAGACCACGCCCCTGGCCCCCAACAGCCCCTACTCCGCCTCCAAGGCCTCCGCCGACTTCGTGGTGCGGGCCTACAATAAGACCTACGGCATGCCGGTGAACATCACCCGCTGCTCCAACAACTACGGTCCCTATCAGTTCCCGGAGAAGCTGATACCCCTGATGATAAACAACTGCCTCAACGGCAAGAACCTGCCGGTATATGGCGACGGTATGCAGATAAGGGACTGGCTTTATGTGGAGGACCACTGCGCCGCTATAGCCACCGTGCTGGAGAAAGGCGTCGTGGGCGAGGTGTACAATATCGGCGGCAACAATGAAAAGGCCAATATCGACATAGTAAAGCTCATCATTGGCAGCACCGGCAAGAGCGAGGACCTTATCGTCCATGTGAAGGACCGGCCGGGTCATGACCGGCGCTATGCCATAGACAACACCAAGATCACCACCCAGCTGGGCTGGGCACCCAAATATACCTTTGAGACCGGCATGGCCAGCACCATAGACTGGTACCTGCACCATGGCCAGTGGATGGAGAAGATAGTCTCCGGGGAGTACATGAACTACTACGAGAAGATGTACGCCAACAATAAAATCTGAAAAAGCCAATAGGGCAATCAAAAACCAGGCTGCAAGCACAGCCTGGTTTTTGTTCTATATTGAAATTATTTATTTCTTGAAGCTGTCCTTCAGGGCTACTGAGCGGTTGAAGACCAGATGCCCGGGGGCGGCGTCCTTGTTGTCCAGGCAGAAGTAGCCCTGGCGCATGAACTGGAAGCCCTGGGAATTCTTGCCCTTTTCCGGCATGGGGATCTTGGACAGCCCGGCCTCCACCTTGCAGCCCTCCAGAGTGATGAGGCTGTCGGGATTGAGGAAATCCAGGAAGTTCTTATCCTGGGCGTCCGGGTCGGGATCGATGAAGAGATAGTCGTAGAGCCGCACCTCAGCGTCGGCGGCGGTGGCGGCATCCACCCAGTGGAGGGTGGCGCCCTTCACCTTGCGGCCGTCGGCGGGGTCGCCGCCCCGGCTCTCCGGGTCGTACTCGCAGAGTATCTCGGTGACATTGCCCTTTTCGTCTTTGACGCAGCCGGTGCACTTGACCAGGTAGGCGCCCTTGAGACGGACCTCATTGCCGGGATAGAGGCGCTTGTACTTGGGGGCGGGGACTTCCATGAAGTCCTCGGCTTCCACCCACAAATTCCGGGAGAAGCTTATCTCCCTGCTGCCGTCCTCCGGGCGCAGGGGGTTATTTTCCACGGTGAGCATCTCGCTCTTACCCTCGGGGTAGTTGGTGACGGTGAGCTTTACCGGGTGCAGCACCGCCATGACCCGGGGGGCGTTGGCGTTCAGGTCGTCTCTCAGGCAGCTTTCCAGCAGGGCCCAGTCCACGGTGGAGTCCACCTTGGAAACGCCTATGCGCTCGCAGAAGTCCCGAATGGAGGCGCTGGTGTAGCCCCGGCGGCGCAGGCCGCAGAGAGTGGGCATGCGGGGATCGTCCCAGCCGTCCACCCGGCCCTCCTCCACCAGCCGGCGCAGCTTGCGCTTGGACATGACGGTGTAGTTGATGCCCAGCCGGGCAAACTCTATCTGCCTGGGTTTGATGCCGGGGATGGACACGTTGGAGACCACCCAGTCGTAGAGGGGCCGGTGGGCCTCATACTCCAGGGAGCAGAGGGAGTGGGTGATGCCCTCCAGGGCGTCCTGGATGGGATGGGCAAAGTCGTACATGGGGAAGATGCACCACTTGGTGCCCTGGCGGTGGTGCTGGATGTAGCGGATGCGATAGAGCACAGGATCCCGCATGTTGAAGTTGCCGCTGGCCAGGTCTATCTTGGCCCGGAGGGTGTACTTGCCCTCGGGGAATTCGCCGTCTCTCATGCGCCTAAAGAGGTCCAGGCTCTCCTCGATGGGCCGGTCCCTCCAGGGGCTGACGGCGGGCCTGGTGGTGTCGCCCCGGTATTCCTTGAACTGCTCGGGAGTCAGCTCGCACACGTAGGCCAGGCCCTTCTTTATAAGCTCTATGGCGTACTCATAGGTCTTTTCAAAATAGTCGGAGCCGTAGTAGAACCTGTCGCCCCAGTCAAAGCCCAGCCAGTGGATGTCCTCCTGGATAGCGTCCACGTATTCCGTGTCCTCCTTGGCGGGGTTGGTGTCGTCCATGCGCAGGTTGCACACGCCACCGAAGCGCTCGGCGGTGCCGAAGTCTATAGTCAGCGCCTTGCAATGGCCTATATGGAGATAGCCGTTGGGCTCAGGGGGAAAACGGGTGTGCACCTGCATGCCGTAGCAGCGCTGGCCCTCCGAGAGATCCTCCTGCACAAAGGCGTCAATAAAGTTTCTGGCGGTTTCGTCCATCTTTTCCATCTCCTATATCTACTAATGAATCATTCCACATTATAAACGATTGCTCTGGTAATTACAACAAAAATGTGCTAAGATAACTGTACATAATACTGAAATATAAATCGAAAGGAAAATCACCATGGCTGACAGCTTTGATGTAATGATAATCGGCGGCGGCATAGCCGGGGTCTCGGCGGCAGTGACCTGTCTGAACCGGGGGAAGACCGTGGGCGTTGTGACAAACCCGGTGGAGACCAGCAGCCTTTACAAGGCGGAGAATGTGACCAATTACCCGGGCATAGCCTCCATGAGCGGGGCGGACATGGCAAAGCAGCTTTTCAGCCAGCTGGAAAACAGCGGCGCCGAGGTGATCCGGGGCCGGGCCCTCTCCGTCATGCCCTTCGGCAGCAGCTTCGGCGTGGCAGTGGGCAACGACTATTACCAGGCGGGAGCCGTGATAATCGCCGCCGGCATCACCCGGGAAAAGCTATATCCCGGAGAGGCGGATTTTTTGGGCCGGGGCGTCAGCTACTGCGCCACCTGCGACGGTATGCTCTATAAGGGCAGGCGGGTGGCCCTCATAGGCAGCGGGGAAGAGGCGGAGCATGACGCAGACTTTCTCCGGGGCATCTGCTCGGAGCTGCTGCATTTTTCCGACGGCGGAAAATACGAGATAAAAGGGGACATGAAGGCGGACACCCTGGTGTATAAGGGGGAGGAATACAAGGTGGACGCCGTGTTTATAATAAAGGATACCGTATCCGTCACCCAGCTGGTGCCGGGGCTTCGGTATGAAAAAGGCGGCATCGTCACCGGCCGGAACATGGAGACGGACGTGCCGGGGGTCTTTGCCGCCGGAGACTGCACCGGCAAACCCTATCAGCTGGCCAAGGCCGCCGGGGAGGGGAACGTGGCCGCCCTCTCCGCCTGCGAATATGTGGATAAGAATAAGGGGAACTGAGCCTTTGCCCTATTGACAAAATCCGCCGTTTGCAGTAAAATCCATTCAAATTGCTGTGACAGGCAGGAGTACCCGGGTGTGCGGATCTCAGAGAGGGAGCGGTTGGTGCGAGCTCCCATGAAGCGCCGGGGAAGGTCGGCCTTGAGCACCGGAGATGAAGGCTTTTCGCTGCGTAGTCCCGGCGGGGGATTCCCGTTACAGGGTCCATGAGCGCCGCTTTATGCGGAATTCAGGTGGTACCGCGGTAAATTATCGCCCTGAAGCTACGGCTTCAGGGCGCTTTCATTTTTTCAGGAGGATGTTTTTATGCGTGAGCTTCCAAAGACCTACGACCCCAAATCGGTGGAAAAGAATATCTACGACATGTGGATGAAGGGCGGTTATTTTAAAGGTGTTGTGGACAAGGACAAAAAGCCCTTCTCCATCGTCATGCCCCCACCCAATGTCACCGGACAGCTGCACATGGGCCATGCCCTGGACTCCACCCTCCAGGACATACTCACCCGCTATAAGCGCATGCAGGGCTACTCCACCCTGTGGCTGCCCGGCGTTGACCATGCGGGCATAGCCACCCAGATAAAGGTGGAGGAAGTGCTGCGCAAGGAAGAGGGCCTGAGCCGTTACGACCTGGGCCGGGACAAGTTCCTGGAGCGGGTCTGGGCCTGGAAGGAGCAGTACGGCGACAGGATAGTGGAGCAGCAGAAGAGCCTGGGCGTCTCCTGCGACTGGGACCGCAGCCGCTTCACCATGGACGATGTCTGCGCCCGCTCCGTGCGGGAGACCTTCTGCGACCTCTACGAGAAGGGCCTCATCTACAAGGGCAGCCGCATAATAAACTGGTGCCCCAAGTGCCGCACCGCCCTGTCCGACGCCGAGGTGGAGTACAAGGACATGCCCGGCGCTTTCTGGCACATCCGCTATCCCATTGAGGACTCCGACGAGGAGTTCATCATCGCCACCACCCGGCCCGAGACCATGCTGGGGGACACCGGCGTGGCCGTCCACCCCGACGACGAGCGCTATAAGCACCTGGTGGGCAAAAACGCCATCCTGCCCCTGGTGGGCCGGAAGCTGCCCATCGTGGCCGACGACTATGTGGAGCTGGGCTTCGGCACCGGCGCCGTGAAGATGACCCCCTGCCACGACCCCAACGACTACGAGGTGGGTCTGCGCCACAACCTGGAGCAGATACAGTGCATTGACGAGGATGCCAGGATAATAAACGGCGGCAAGTACAACGGCATGGACCGTTACGAGGCCCGCAAGGCCATAGTGGCCGACCTGGAGGAGCAGGGCTACCTGGTGAAGACCGAGCCCTACAGCCACAACGTGGGCTGCTGCTACCGCTGCGGCACCGTGGTGGAGCCCCTCACCAGCCCCCAGTGGTTCGTGAAGATGGCCCCTCTGGCCAAGGAGGCCATAAACGTGGTGAAGGATGGGCGTATAAAGTTCGTGCCCGAACGCTTCACCAAGACCTACCTCAACTGGATGGAGAATGTCCACGACTGGTGCATCTCCCGTCAGCTCTGGTGGGGCCACCAGATCCCCGCCTGGTACTGCGCCGACTGCGGCCATATCACCGTCTCCCGCCAGGACGCCACTGAGTGCGAGTACTGCCACAGCAAGAACATCACCCGGGACGAGGACGTGCTGGACACCTGGTTCAGCTCCGCCCTCTGGCCCTTCTCCACCATGGGCTGGCCGGAAAAGACGGAGGAGCTGGGCTACTGGTATCCCACCAGCGTCATGGTCACCGGCTATGACATCATCTTCTTCTGGGTGGCCAGGATGATATTCTCCGGCATGGAACAGATGAAGAAGGAGCCCTTCCACACCGTGTTCATCCACGGCCTTGTCAGGGACAGCCTGGGCCGGAAGATGTCCAAATCCCTGGGCAACGGCATCGACCCCCTGGAGATGGTGGAAAACTACGGCGCCGACGCTTTACGGTTCAACCTTATAACCGGCAACTCCCCCGGAAACGACATGCGTTTCTACGTGGAGAAGTGCGAGGCCATGCGCAACTTCTGCAATAAGATCTGGAACGCCTCCCGCTTCGTGATGATGAATCTCAGCATCGACAAGAACGAGCTGCCGGAGAAGCTGGAGCTGGAGGACAAGTGGATACTCTCCAAGCTCAACACCGTGGTGAAGGAAGTCTGCGAGAATATGGACAGCTTCGAGCTGGGCGTGGCCGCAGGCAAGATATACGACTTCATCTGGGACAGCTACTGCGACTGGTACATTGAGCTGACCAAACCCCGGCTCAACGGAGACAATGAGGAGCTGAAGCTCTCCGCCCAGAAGGTGCT
>CALWVZ010000066.1 GCA_944385125.1 uncultured Oscillospiraceae bacterium | reverse complement strand
TGGATAAGGTGCCAGCTGTCGTCGGTGAGTATCATCTTCACCAGCACGTAGCCGGGGAACACCTTGCGCTCGACGGTCTTCTCGCCGGCGTCGGTGTATTCGGTGACGGTCTCCATGGGGATGTTGACCTCTTTGATAAGATCCGTCATCTTCCTGTTTTCCGCAGCCTTCATCACGGCGGCGGCAACAGCGTTTTCATACCCTGAGTAGGTATGGACCACATACCATTTCGCTTCTTCGGCCATGTCGTTTAACCTGCCAGGGTGAGCAGCCCATTGACCAGCATGGTGGCCAGTTCGTCAAAGCCCCAAAGGACGATTGCGGAAGCAAACATCACGCCGAGGGAGATGAGCACGTTTTTCCCCAGAGTCTGGGGGGTAGGCCATATGACCTTTTTCAGTTCGCTCTTCATCTCACGGAACCAGCGGACTATCCTCTGAAAGAAGCCGGGCTTGACGTCGTCCTTTTTGACGGCAGTGACAGCCTTGCTGGGTGCGCTGCTACGTTTCTTTTCTTCAGCCATTTTAACGCATCCTTTCAGAACTTACTTGGTTTCCACATGCTTGGTGTGCTTTCTGCAGAAGGGGCAATATTTGCTGCGCTCCAAACGGTCGGAAGTGTTCTTCTTGTTCTTGACCGTGTTGTAGTTCCTCTGCTTGCATTCTTCGCATCTGAGTGTGATTTTAACTCTTGCGCCTGCAGCCATTCTTTCGGCACCTCCTATTTTATTTACCCGGCATTGCACCGGGCATTGCCTCCCTGTATATGGACGCCGGGGCGTGTCCGGGCGCCAAAAAGCGCACGAAAAAAGACCTCTCGTCCGACAGGTAAAACATACTATATCATAAGCCTTGCTCCAGGTCAACATTTTTTTGAACTTTTTTCCCGGAATTTCCCTTGCCGTTCAAGGCTTTTGGTGCTATATTCACAGTGTTACCAAACTACGGAAGAGAATAGGAGAGGGACATGGACTACAAAGAGGCTCTGGAATACATAAACGGCGTGTCCTGGCTGGGCTCCAAGCCGGGCCTGGAGCGGGTGAGGGAGCTGCTGGAGAGGCTGGGCAGGCCCCAGGAGGGACAGAGATATATACACATTGCCGGCACCAACGGCAAGGGCAGCTGCGCCGCCCTTCTCGCCTCGGTGCTGAAATGCTGCGGCTACAAGACCGGGCTTTTCACCTCCCCCTATCTCTTCCGCTTCAACGAGCGCATGCAGATAAACGGCAAGCAGATAGAGGACGAGGCCCTGGCGGAGATAGTCTCCCGGATAAAGCCCCCTGCGGAGGCCATGGAGCAGCACCCCACGGAGTTTGAGCTGATGACGGCAGCGGCCCTGCTGTGGTTCAGGGAGCAAGACTGCGACATCGCCGTGCTGGAGACGGGCCTGGGGGGCAGGCTGGACGCCACCAACGTGATAGACTCCCCGGAGGTCTCCGTGATAATGAACATCGGCCTGGACCACACGGAGATCCTGGGGGACACGGTGGAGCAGATAGCCGCCGAGAAGGCGGGGATAATAAAGCCCGGCCGCCCCTGCGTTTTGTACCGGCAGTCCGAAGGCGTCACGGAGGTGATAAGGCGGCGCTGCCGGGAGCTGGGAGCGGAGCTGAGCGTGGCGGACTTTTCAAAGATAGAGAAGGAGTTCGACAGCATCTACGGCCAGAGCTTTTCCTACAGGGGGGAGCACTATGCCCTGCCCCTGCTGGGAGAGCACCAGCTGAAAAACGCCGCCGTGGCCCTGGAGGCGGTGGAGCAGCTGAGGAAGCTGGGCTGGAAGCTGGAGCAGAGCGATGTGGAGCACGGCGTCTACGCCGTCAGCTGGCCCGGCCGCTTTGAGATAGTCCACGAGGAGCCCATGTTCGTGGTGGACGGGGGCCATAACCCCCAGTGCGCCCAGACCGTCAGGGACAATCTGCTGAACTATTTCCCGGAGAGGCGCCGGGTGCTGCTGGTGGGTATGCTCTCGGACAAGGACTGGGCCGGGACCCTGGACATCCTCAATGAGGCGGCAGACGAGTTTGTGGCCACCGCCCCGGACAGCCACCGGGCCCTGCCGGCGGAGGAGCTGGGGAAATATCTGGAGAGATTCGGAAAGCCGGTGCAGATCTGCCCGGATATAAAGGAGGCGGTGGGGGCCGCCATGGACGCCGCCGGGGAGGAAGGTATGGTCTGCGCCGTGGGCTCCCTGTACTCCGTGGGCCCCATCCGGGCCTGCTTCGGCCTGCACTGAGGTGAGACTATGAGGATAATGGCCATAGATTACGGGGACGTGCGCACCGGCCTTGCGGTGAGCGACCTGCTGGGCTTCATGTGCGGCGAGGCCTGGACTCTGGAGGAGCGAAACCCCCAGCGCCTGGCCGGGCGCATAGCCCAGGCGGCGAGAGAGCGGGAGGTGGGCGCCCTGGTGCTGGGCCTGCCCAAAAACATGGACGGCAGCGAGGGACCCCGGGCGGAAAAATGCCGGGAGTTCAAGGCCCTGCTGGAAGCCGAGAGCGGTCTGCCGGTGACTCTGTGGGACGAGCGTCGCAGCAGCATCGAGGCCCACGCCATCCTCCACGCCAACGGCAAGAAGGAGAAGAAGCACCGAAAGACCGTGGACGCCGTGGCGGCCAGCCTGCTGCTGGAGGGCTACCTGGGCAGCCTTAAAAGGTGATTTCGTCACGGAAAGCCCGGGGCTTTTGACCTATACTGTCATCAGATAAAGATAACAGGGGGAAAGAGCCATGGGCATATTGGACGTATTCAAAAGACCTGATATAAACGCCGCCGTGGAGGAATTCAGGAACGCCCCGGGGGCGCTGCTGGCGGATGTTCGGGGAGCGGAGGAGTACGCCGGGGGACATATACCCGGCAGCGTGAATCTGCCCCTGCCCACCCTTGCCGGCCGCAAAAGCATAGGCGTGAGCAAGGACAGCCCGGTGTACGTCTATTGCCTCAGCGGGGCCCGCAGCGCCCAGGCGGCGGCGGTGCTGCGGCGTATGGGCTATAACAATGTGAAAAACATCGGCGGCATAGCCGGATATAAAGGAGAGGTGGAATATTAAATGAAAGTTGTCATTGTGGGCGGCGTGGCAGGGGGAGCCTCTGCGGCGGCCCGGCTCCGCCGTCTGGACGAGCAGGCGGAGATAGTGGTCTTCGAGCGTTCGGGCTATATCTCCTACGCAAACTGCGGCCTGCCCTACTACATCGGCGGCACAATAGAGGATGCGGAGGAGCTGACCCTTCAGACTCCCCAGAGCTTCTATTCCCGCTTCCGGGTGGACATGAGGGTACACCACGAGGTCACTGCCGTCCACCGGGAGAAAAAGACCGTCTCCGTGAAAAATCTGGAGACGGGGGAGGAATTTGAAGAGAGCTATGACAAGCTCATCCTCTCCCCCGGGGCAAAGCCCACCCAGCCAAAGCTCCCCGGGGCGGGGATAGACAAGCTCTTTACCTTACGCACCGTGGAGGACTGCTTCAGGATAAGGAACTATGTGGTGGAGAACAAGCCCGAATCCGCCGTGCTGGCTGGGGGCGGCTTCATAAGCCTGGAGCTGGCGGAGAACCTGCGGGAGCTGGGCCTGGATGTGACCATAGTCCAGCGGCCCAAACAGCTGATGAACCCCTTCGACTCCGACATGGCCGCCTATATCCACAACCAGATGCGCCACCACGGGGTGAAGTTGGCCCTGGGCTTTACCGTGGAGGGCTTTGAGGAGAAGGCCGGCGGCGTGGACGTGCTGCTGAAGGACGCCGCCCCCCTCCATGCGGACATGGTGGTGCTGGCCATCGGCGTCAGCCCCGACAGCCGCCTGGCCGCCCAGGCCGGGCTGGAGCTGGGAATCAAGGGCAGCATCGTGGTGAACGAGCGGATGGAGAGCTCCGACCCGGATATCTACGCCGTGGGAGATGCGGTGCAGGTGAAGCACTATGTCTCCGGCCAGGATGCGGTGATATCTCTGGCGGGCCCGGCGAACAAGCAGGGGCGCATCGCCGCCGACAATATCTGCGGCGGGGACAGCCGCTATCCCGGCTCCCAGGGCAGCTCCGTGCTGAAGCTCTTTGACATGACCGCCGCCTCCACCGGCCTCAACGAGAGCAACGCCAAAAAGGCGGGCTATGAGGTGGACAAGGTGGTCCTCTCCCCCATGAGCCACGCCGGCTACTATCCCGGCGGCAAGGTCATGACCTTGAAGATAGTCTTTGAACAGGGCAGCTACCGGCTGCTGGGCGCCCAGATAGTGGGCTATGAGGGCGTGGATAAGCGGATAGACGTGCTGGCCACCGCCATCCACTGCGGCATGAAGGCCACGGAGCTGGCCGCCCTGGACCTGGCCTACGCTCCCCCCTACTCCTCCGCCAAGGACCCGGTGAACATGGCGGGCTTCATGGTGGAGAACCTGGCCAAGGGCCTGGTGAAGCAGTTCCACGTGGAGGACGTGGAGAAGCTGCCCAGGGACGGCAGCGTCACTCTGCTGGATACCCGCACCGTGGCGGAGTATTCCCGGGGCCACGCCCCGGACTTTGTGAACATCCCCGTGGACGAGCTGAGAGAGCGCATAGGGGAGCTGCCCCAGGGAAAGCCGGTGTACGTCATGTGCCAGAGCGGCCTGAGAAGCTACGTGGCCTGCCGCATACTCACGGGCTATGGCTACGACTGCTATAACTTCTCCGGGGGCCACGGCTTCTACTCCGCCGTCAGCTCCGACCGCTGCCTGATTCAGGAGGCCTACGCCTGCGGCATGGAGAAGGGGTAAAAACATTCCTTGATATCAAAAAGAAACGGGCCCGCCGCAGATTTTCTCAATTCTGCGGCGGGCCCTTTCTTTACAAATCCCCGGCGATACAATATAATTGAAAAAGCTATTGGGAAAAACCGCAAGGGGGAGGTACAGGTATGAAGAAAAGAGGCATTGTTCGGCGGCTCACGGCGCTGCTGCTGGCGCTGACGCTTCCGGCCCTGGCCGGCTGTTCCGGGAAAGCCGAGGCTGAAACGGCAGGGACGGCGAACAGGACCGTGCAGAAAAAGGTCCAGGCGGCGGCGGAGCCGGATTACACTAAGGATGTGGTCCAGGGCAGCGCCCTGTTCCAGAAAAACGGAGTGATATTCTGGAGCTGCGACGACCAGCTGTGCAGCGCCCTCATCGGTGAGGACGGCCTGCCCTACGATTTTGTCAGCGAGGGCTCCGTGGGGGCGGATATATACTACGTGGCCGTGTATGACGGCGCCCTGTATCTGGCTACGGACATCGGGATTATCCGCCTGCCTATAGACCAGGCCCAGGAGGAGCAGGGCTATGGGGTGGTCCTGGGAAGTGACCGGCTCAGCATCGAGGGCTTTCAGATATATGAGGACTACATCTACTATACCTACGGCTATTCCCTGTACCGCATCCCCGTTGAGCCCGGGGAGGGGGAGGAACTGGAGGAGAACATCACCCGCATGCAGGTGACTTCCAAGGGCATATACTGCCTGAACAGGGAGGGAGAGCTGCTGCTGGTCTCTCTGGACGGTATGGAGAGGAAGACCCTGTGCAAGCTGGACAGCCAGGGGGATATAGGCGTATTCGGCGATAAAGCCTATATCACCACCGGCGAGGCGGAGGACTATATCTATGTCTACGACCTGGAGCAGGACGAGCTGGAGGAGCTGGAGCTGGAGGAAGACATCTGCCCCTATTATCCCGTCTGGGTCTGGGAGGGCAAGCTGTACTACAACAGCAAGGACTATGAGCTGTACTGCATGGACCTGTCCACCGGCAAGGAGGAGGAGCTGCCCACCAGCTTTGACCTGCCGGACTACAGCGAGGGCTTCATACTGGATGGCTTCGGCTATTACAAGCTCTCCAACAGCATACATTGGGCCAAACTGGGGGAGGACCTCTCCGGCCAGCTGGATGCAGACCAGGCCCTGAGCAAAACTGCGGCTTACGATATCGCCCGGAACATCGGCGTGGGCTATGACAAGACAGAGTTTCTGTATTCGGACTATTTCGTTTTGAACATGCCGGACTTTCCCAGCGACTGGGACTATGAGGTGCTGAGCAAGACAGCCTTCCAGATCTTCCACTATCCCTCCAGGGATGCGGGCTGCGGCGGCAATGTGGTGAGCATCATGGCCTACGACAAGGACGACGACAGCTATGAGATACTGCCCCATTACACCGTGGCCGGGGAGAGCAGGGACAAGATCTATATAGCCTGCTTCCCCACGGATGTGCAGTACAGCCGGGAGACGGAGAAAGGCTGGCGGCAGCTGTCGGAGTTTATGCAGCATATTGACGTGGACGATGCGGACAATCCTTTCTCCTGCGCATGGAGCGCCTGAGGGAGACAATGTAATAATATAACAATTGTAATAATGAATGGCCAAGCGCCGCAGATTTTTCTGCGGCGCTTGAATTATATCTGTCTATATCTATATATCGTTTCTCACCAGGTCGTCCAGCGTTTCCCGGCGCACAGCCAGGTAGTCGGAAGCCTCGGTGAGCATCACCATGGCCGGGCGGGCCAGGCGGTTGTAGTTGGAGGCCATGGAGTAGTTGTAGGCCCCGGTGGTGCAGACGGCCAGGATCTCTCCCCTCTCCGGCTCCGGCAGCAGCACGTCGGGCTGGATGACGTCGTCGCTTTCGCAGCAGCGGCCCACCACGTCGCAGAAGAGCCGGGCCTCCGCCTCCGGCCGGGAGGCCAGCAGGACGGTGTACTTGGAGCGGTAGAGGGCGTAGCGGGGGTTGTCGCTCATGCCCCCGTCCACGGAGACGTAGTTTTTGTAGCCGGGTATCTTTTTCACCGTACCCACGGTGTAGAGGGTGAGCCCGGCGTCGGCCACTATGCTGCGCCCCGGCTCCATTATTATCTTGGGCAGCCGGATGCCCAGCCGGGCGCAGACTTTTTTCATGTGCTCCGCCACGGCGGCGATGGCGGCGGGGATGTCCACATGGCCGTCCTCTTCCACATAGCGCACGCCGTAGCCGCCGCCCAGGTCCAGAAACTCCGGGGACAGCCCGTAGTCCCGGCCGCAGCGGGCGATGAACTCCAGCATGATGTCGGCGCTGCGCTCAAAGACGTCCTCCCCGAAGACCTGGGAGCCCACGTGGCAGTGGAAGCCCCTCAGGTCGATGGAGGGCAGGCTGAGGGTGTGCTCCAGCATCTGACGGGCCTGGCCGGTCTCTATGGCGGTGCCGAACTTGCTGTCCACCTTGCCGGTGGCCACTGCGTCATAGGTGTGAGGGTCTATGCCCGGGGTGAGGCGCAAAAGCAGCTTCTGGCGCAGGCCCCTCTCGGCGGCTATCCTTGCTATGGCGTCCAGCTCCTCCCGGTTGTCCACCACGAAGTAGCCCACGCCCAGGTCCATGGCGAAGGCAATGTCCCAATCGGTCTTGTTGTTGCCCTGGAAGAAGGCCCGCTCCAGGGGGAAGCCCGCCTTCATGGCGGTGTACAGCTCCCCGGCGGACACGGCGTCTATGCCCATGCCCTCCTCTTTGGCTATCTGATAGATGCGCTTGAAGGAGTTGGCCTTCCCCGCATATATGGGCAGGGAGTCGGGGCCGAAGCTCTCCCGGAAGGCCTTCACATACATGGCCATGTTCTCCCTTATACGCTGCTCGTCCATGAGGTAGAGGGGGGTGGAGTATTTCTCCGCCAGAGCCAGGGTGTCATGGCCCCGGAAATAAAGGCGCCCGTTTTCGCCTACAGACAGGTTGTCGCTTATCAGCTTTGCCATACAGACCTCCGCCGGGTAAAAATCTTCAAACATAGTAGCATATGCGCCGGGAAATATCAAACACAAAAAGGGCCGAGGAGGAAAAAATTTCCCCCAGGCAGAGGAGCAGGGCGATGAACAGCCCCAAGTTGTGCGGACAGTACAAAAAAGCCCCTACGTAGGAAATATTGCGTTTTAAGTGAAGTGGCGCA
>CALWVZ010000065.1 GCA_944385125.1 uncultured Oscillospiraceae bacterium | reverse complement strand
GACTGGTACATTGAGCTGACCAAACCCCGGCTCAACGGAGACAATGAGGAGCTGAAGCTCTCCGCCCAGAAGGTGCTGCTCTATGTGCTCACCGAGATACTGAAGCTGCTGCACCCCTTCATGCCCTTCATCACCGAGGAGATCTGGCAGGCCCTGCCCCATGAGGGAGAGGCTCTGATGGTGGAGAGCTACCCCGAATACAAGGCGGAGCTGGACTTCCCTGAAGACGAGCAGAACTTTGAGATGGTCATGAGCGCCATCAAGGCCGTCCGTGCCCGCCGCAGCGACATGAATGTGCCTCCCTCCCGGAAGGCACACCTGATAATCGTCACCGACAAGACCCAGGCCTTTCAGGCCGGACGCAGCTATATCTCCAAGCTGGCCTATGCAAGCCAGGTGAGCGTGGCCTCCGCAGCCCCGGAGAAGACCGAGGGCATGGTCTCCGTTATCACCGACAACGCCCGTATGTTCATGCCCATGGCGGAGCTGGTGGACCTGGAGAAGGAGAAGGCCCGCATTGAAAAGGAGCTGGCTAACGCCGAAAAGCAGCTGGCCGCTCAGATAGGCAAGCTCTCCAACCAGAACTTCGTCACCCGGGCCCCCGAGGCCGTTGTCAACGTGGAGCGGGAGAAGAAGGCCAAACTGGAGGCCCTCATCGACAACCTGAAGCTGAGCCTGGAAAATCTGGGTAAGTGACAGGGAAGAGCCCAGCTTTCGACTGATTACGCATAGGGAATAAATTAAAATAGCACTGCATCCAAGGATGCGGTGCTATTTTTTTGCTTTTTACAGCAGACAGGAGAGATAAGACATGACGATAAACACGGCATTCAACTCCGGGCGTTTGACCTTGTATCTGGCCGGGGAGCTGGACCACCACGAGGCCAGGAACACTATCCGGCGTATAGAGGAGCTGCTGGACGAATATATGCCCAGAGACTGCGTCCTGGATTTGGCAGGACTGAATTTTATGGACTCCTCAGGTATCGCCGTCATCATCAGGGTCAGCCGCCGGATGAAGACCCTGGGGGGCCGGGCCTGGATAGAAAATCCTGCAAAGCAGCCCCAGCGGGTGATCGACGCTTCGGGCATAGACCGGCTGGTGCCGGTGGCCGTTGGGAAATAAAAGGAGGAAAAAATGAAGGAGAGCAACTACATAAAGCTGGAGTTCCCCAGCCGCAGCAGCAACGAGGCCTTTGCCCGCACGGCGGCGGCAGCCTTTGCCGCTCAGCTTGATCCCACACTGGAAGAACTGGGGGACATCAAGACCGCTGTGTCCGAGGCGGTGACCAACGCCATAGTCCACGCCTACCCGGACAGCATCGGACGTATAGCCATGCGCCTGAGGATAATCAAGGGCAGCACTTTGGAGATAAGCGTCCGGGACTGGGGCAAGGGCATTGCCGATGTGGAGCAGGCCATGACGCCGCTGTTCAGTACCGGCGGGGAGGAGCGCAGCGGCATGGGCTTTACCATCATGGGCAGCTTCATGGACAAGCTCAGGGTGCGCTCCAGCCCCGGAAGAGGCACCACAGTGGTGATGCAGCGCTTTATAAGCCCCCGCCAGGGACTGAGATGAGTACCGATATATACGAAGATATCAGGAAGGCAAAGCAGGGAGACAAGGAGACGGCGGGGAAGCTGGTGGAGGAAAACTCCGGTCTTATCTGGAGCGTGGCCCGGCGTTACTTTGGCCGTGGCGTGGAGGCGGAAGACCTGTACCAACTGGGCTGCCTGGGCTTCCTGAAGGCCATAGAGGGTTTTGACGAAAGCTTTGGCACCCGCTTTTCCACCTATGCGGTGCCAAAGATATCTGGGGAGATACGCCGCTTCCTCCGGGACGACGGGGCGATAAAGGTGAGCCGGGGCATAAAGGAGCAAGCCCAGCAGATACGCCTGGCCAGGATAAATCTGGAACAGCGTCTGGGCCGGGAGCCCAGCCTGTCGGAGCTGAGCCGGGAGACGGGGATAAGCCCGGAGGACATTGCCTTTGCCGAGACGGCCACCGGCCCTGCCGAAAGCCTGCATAAAGAGAGCGGAGAGGACGGTTTTACCCTGGAACTGGTGCTGGGGGATTACGGCGCCGAGGAGAAAATGGTGGAGCATGTAGCGCTGCGTGCCGCCATAGAGTCCCTGCCGGAGCGGGAACGGCAGGTGGTGGCTCTGCGATACTACCACGGTATGACTCAGCAAAACTGCGCCAAGGTGATGCATGTCTCCCAGGTGCAGATATCCAGATTGGAGCGGAGGGCAGTGGAGCTGCTGCGGCAGAAGCTGGAGTGAATTTGCCGGCACGATGGTCAAAAGGCCTGAGAGCATATAACTCTCAGGCCTTTTCTGTATTTATAATATCTTTTGTTTTTAGTTCGGCAAAGGAGAATGCCGCCAGGATTATCAGCATGGGGATAAGGGAGTACTTGTACCTGCCGGAGACCTCCACGATGAGGTGGGCCAGGATAAGCCCTATGGAATAGAGAGGGGCCATGTATACCGAAGAATACTCCGGCTTTTTTTGCAGTACAGATGCACCCAGGAGACTCAGCAGCACCAAGAAATAATAGAACACATTGCTTATGGCGGAGGAGAGCTTGAAGGCCAGTGGACTCAGCTCTGCCTGGGCATAGAAAGCCCCGCCCTCGTCGTTGCCCATGAGCTTGGCAAGCTTTGCGGCAAAGAGCTTGGGGAAGTCTATCTCCCCACTGCTCAGCCGGTTTTTGACCTCTTTGAGCATCTGCTCCTGAGCATAAACTGCGCTGCCCTGATAGCGGTAATTCATCAGGGTCTCCATGTCCTCGTCGGAATAGCTGCCAAGACTGTCCATGTTCAATCCTACATAGATGTTATAGGCGGGGATATCCGATGTCTCCTCAAAAATATGGAGATATTCCCAGCGGAACCATCGGCGGTCACAGCGGGAATAGGCTGCGAACATTGATGCAACAAACACAGCAAGAAGCAGCCAAGCCTTCAGTTTTCCCAAGTTCCGGCCCCTGAGAAGGAAAGCCCATATGAAGAAGGCCACAAAAAGTATCACGGCAACAGGCCTTGTAACATTGACCGCCAGCAGCAAAGCCCCGCAGGCAAGACCAAGGGGGATGGCCGCTATGACCCGCAGCCACCAGCGGCCCTTCCCGTCAAAAGCCAGACTCAGCAGCAGGAGGAAAAGCAATATGAGGCAGGTGTACAGAGGCTCCGACATCACCATGGAGTTGTACATCAGCTTGGAAGGACAGATGCTCCAGAGAAAAAATGCAGCGGCAGCCGCCGGGAGATTTATCCAGCGCAGGCAGAGAATGTAGATACAAAGGCCGGAGACAAGGGTGAGGACCAGGTTCAGAACAGGGGCCAGCATGGCGGATTCGCCAAAGAGGCGCATCATCAGCCCAAGAAAGGTGGAGTAGCCCAGAATGTGGGGGAAGAGACCAAGATACAGCATGTCCACCCGCTCATCATGAGCGATCGCCAGGGCCGTATCATAGAAAGTCTGAAAGTCAACAGTGGGCTCTATCTGAAAATACAGCACCCAGAGCAGATTCAAAAGCAGACAGAACAGGCTGAGGATGAGCCCGGTAACAAAGGCGCCGGGGAGGGCTATGCGCCCCAGCAGCTTCCTAAGCCTGGCCCGGAATATCCAGAGGCAAAGGAAAAATAAGCCTGCCGCCAGAAATTCCAGAATATAACTGGGGCTGTCCAGTTTGCCAAAGCTGCCCAGCAAGACTCCCAGACTCAGCAGGAGCATGTATATGCCCAGCATTACTCTTATAAAAAATTTAGATATTTTTTCTGCCATATTACGCACCAAGAAATTTTAAATCTGCCCCAAAGTAAAAAATTCAGAAACTGGCGTTCATATCAACGATGCCGGTGATGCCGTTGAGCAGGCCGCCGTCTGTGAACTGCCACATGTCATAATGGCCGGGAAAGTCAGGCAGCCGGGCGCTCTTGGTATAGCTGGCCAGCCATAGGGTGTACTTGCTCAGAGAATTGTAGTCAAGATTATACTTGTAGTAATATTCTCCGGAATAGACCCCGGCCTCATATCCTGCATCCATAACAGTGCGGCAGAAGGCGTTGATTATCACTTCCCGCTCCGTATTGCTCAGCCTGTCCGCCCGGCCGTGGGGATAATCTCCCGAATACTCAACATCAATAAATATGGGCATTTCCAGCTTTGTACCGCCCAGACAATGGAGCACATAGGCGGCCTCCTGTTGGGCCTCTGCGGGGTTGGTTGCGGTGGAGAAAAAATAGACGCCGATGTCTATCCCCGCCAGTCTGGCCTCCATAAGGTTGCGCTGGAACCAGTCGTCATCATAGATAAGCCCGGTCTCCCAGCCCCGGCCGCCGGCCCGCAGTATGGCATAGTCGATTCCCTGAACGGCCACGGCGGGCCAGTTGATAAAGCCGTTGTAGGAGGACACGTCTATGCCCAGGGCCTTGGCGCATTGGCCGTACTGGTCAAAGAAATATAGCTTGCCCTGGATCTGGCACAGGCCGGTCACCGGGATGCCGGTCTCATCGTAATAATAGGTGACGCCGCCTATTTCCTGCCAGCCGGTAAGGGGGCCGAGAAAGGCCTGGTCAGTGGGCTCCAGGCTGGGCAGCGGCGAGGGACTTGGAGCGGGGCTGGGGGAGACATGGGACTCCTCTCTCAAAATGGCCTGCTCCTCGGCCTGGGATATGTGGGCGTAGCCCTCTTCCTCAGTGGGGGCCTGGGTCTGGACTGCTTCCACCCGTAAGGCTGCATCACCCACCAGAGACGCTATGCTGGGCGCCAATATAAGGGCGACGATAAGCAGCGTGATAAAAGGGAGAAAGACAATGAGAGCTTTCTCTATATGGGGCTCGTTTGCTTTATTCCACAGTCTGCCTAGTAATTTTCTCATTCTGATCTCCGTAGGACGGCATGGCCGTATAAAAACACATATAGCTATAGTAACTAAAATGGAGGAAAAAGTCAACACAGCTTGATTCAATGTGGCTCTTGTTATCCCGGCGGCTTTGTGCTAAAATCGTCGCCATGAATACAGAATTTGAGAAGAACTACATAGAGGCCCGCAGGGCCGTGATAGCCGGGGATTTTGCCCGGCTAAACCCCATGCAGCGGCAGGCGGTACTCAGCACCGAGGGGCCGCTGCTTATACTGGCGGGCGCCGGCAGCGGTAAGACCACGGTGCTTATAAACCGCATAGCAAACCTGCTGAAATACGGCAAGGCGGCGGACACGGAGGAGATCCCGCCGGATGCGGACGAGAAGCAGCTGGAGATACTGCGCCGTGGGGGAGCGGAAGCGGAGGCCCTGGCGGCCTACGAGCCGGTGGAGCCCTGGCGCATCCTGGCCATCACCTTTACCAACAAGGCGGCGGGAGAGCTGAAGGACAGGCTGGGCCGCATGCTGGGGGAGAAGGCCAACGACATCTGGGCCTGTACCTTCCATTCCGCCTGCCTGCGTATACTGCGCCGGGATGGAGAGAAGCTGGGTTTTACTTCCTCTTTCAGCATCTATGACACCTCCGACAGTCTCAGTCTTTTAAAGCACATAATAAAGGACATGGACCTGGACGACAAGATGTTCCCGGCCAAGGCCCTGATGGGGGAGATAAGCCGGGCCAAGGACAGCCGCATCGGCGCTGCCGACTATCTGAAAGAGGCCAGGCAGAGCGGGGATATACGCCGCATACGCTACGGCGAGATATACAGCGAGTATATGCGCCGGATGTTCTCCGCCAACGCCATGGACTTTGACGACCTTATCTTCTTCACCGTAAAGCTCCTGGAGGAGCAGGAGGAGGTGAGGGGCTACTGGCAGCGGCGCTTCAAGTATGTGCTGATAGACGAGTACCAGGATACCAACCACCTGCAATATCTGCTGTCCTCCCTGCTGGCTGGGGGCTGGGGCAACATCTGCGTGGTGGGAGACGACGACCAGAGCATATACAAGTTCCGGGGCGCCACTATTGAGAACATCCTCTCCTTTGAACAGCAGTACAAGGGCTGCCGCACCATACGCCTGGAGCAGAACTACCGCAGCACCACCCACATCCTGGACGCCGCCAACGCCGTCATTCGCCACAATCAGGGGCGCAAGGGCAAGGAGCTGTGGTCCGACAAGGGCAGCGGCGAGCTGCCGGAGCTCTATGTGGCGGACAACGAGCATGACGAGGCCCAGTATGTGGCCTCCAAGATAATGGCGGATTACGGCCGGGGGGCCAACTGGCGGGACAATGCGGTGCTCTACCGTATGAACGCCCAGTCCAACCAGCTGGAGTATGCCTTCAAGCGAAACGGCATACCCTACCGCATAATCGGCGGCACCCGCTTCTTTGACCGGGCCGAGGTGAAGGACGTGCTGGCCTATCTCTGCCTCATCGCCTCCAGCTCCGACGACCTGCGTCTGAGCCGGATAATCAACAGCCCTCCCAAGGGAATAGGCGAGCGCACGGTGGAGACCGTGCGGGAGCTTGCCGGGGAGGAGAACTGCTCCATGTTCGATATCCTCTGCCGGGCGGAGAGCTATCCCCAGCTCCAGCGCTCCGGCCTGCGGCTGCGTCAGTTTGCCGCCATGATAAAGGAGCTCCAGAGCTTTGCAAAGGACAACAGCCCCGACGACGTATTCGACCAGCTTATGGAGAAGACCGGCTATCTAAGGGCCCTGGAAGAGAAAAACACAGTGGAGGATACCGCCCGGGCGGAGAACGTCCAGGAGCTGAAGTCCAGCATCATAAGCTATATGAAGGAGTCCGGGGACGAGACTTTGGAGGGCTATCTTGCAAACGTGGCCCTCTACACCGACATGGACAATTACGACAAAGAAGCCGACTGCGTGGTGATGATGACCATGCACTCGGCCAAGGGCCTGGAGTTCCCCAGCGTATTCATCGTAGGCATGGAGGAGGGCATCTTCCCCGGCATCCGGGCTATTGGCGAACAGGACGAGATGGAGGAGGAGCGGCGGCTGTGCTATGTGGCCCTGACCCGGGCCAAGGAGCGGCTGCACCTGGTCTGCGCCCGGCAGCGCATGCTCTTCGGACGCACCACCTCCAACCGGGTCTCCCGCTTTGTGGATGAGATCCCGGAGGAGCATATAAAGAAAAACATCCCCAGAGGCTATGGTTACGGGGAGAAGAGCCGTATCCAGACCGAGTTTGCCAGGAAAGCGCCGAGACCGAGCCGCAGTCCTGTGGCTGCGCCGGCGGTGAAAGCCCCGGCGGCCCCTGCCAAGGCCCCCAGCTTTGAGGTGGGAGATAAGGTGACTCACAAAGCCTTCGGCCCAGGCGTGATAAATAAACTCAGCCCCATGGGGGGAGACTATCTTGTAGAGATAAACTTTGAAAGTGCCGGCACCAAGAAGCTGATGCTTCGGGCGGCGGCCCAGTTCATGACCAAGGAATAGAGAGAAATGAAGGGAAAAGGATTGCAGGGCAGACTGGCCCTGCTGCTGTGTGCAATAATCTGGGGCACCTCTTTTGTGGTGCTGAAAAACACTTTGAACAGCATAGGCACCATGTGGGTGCTGTCCATACGCTTTACCGTGTCGGCGGTGCTGCTGGCTGCGGCGGCGGGAAAAAGGCTCAAACATGTGAGCCAGCGCTGCATCCAGGGCGGAGCCCTGGCGGGGCTGAGCTTGGCCCTGGCCTATATAGTCCAGACCTACGGCCTGGTGTACACCACTCCGGGGAAGAACGCCTTCCTCACCGCCACCTACTGCGTGCTCACCCCCTTTTTGGCCTGGCTGGTTTATAAGCGCCGCCCCGGCGCAGCCAATGTGGCGGCGGCCTTCCTGTGCATCACCGGCATCGGCTTCGTCTCCCTCAACGAGGGCCTGGGCAATGTGAACATCGGGGATATGCTCACCTTGATGTGCGGCTTTTTCTACGCCTTCCAGGTGATAATCCTGGAGCACTATAAGGACAGCGGCGAGGCCGTCACCATCTCCGCCATCCAGTTTGCCGTTGCCGCCCTTATCTGCTGGTTCGGCGCGGTGCTCTTTGAGGAGGCCCCTAAGAGCGTGTCCATGGACGCCTGGATGGGCATAGCCTACCTCAGCATGGCCTGCACCGCCATCTGCTTCTTCCTCCAGGCCTGGGGCATACAGTATACCAATTCCTCCGTGGCCGCAATGATAATGACCCTGGAGAGCGTTTTTGGCGTGCTCACCTCCGTGCTGTTTTATGGGGAAGTGGTGACGGGGAAGATGCTCCTGGGCTTT
>CALWVZ010000064.1 GCA_944385125.1 uncultured Oscillospiraceae bacterium | reverse complement strand
GTCCATGAAGCGGTCAAAGGTGAGGACGGAAGCCGGGAACAGGAGGTAGAAATCTTCTACCGCTTTATCGGCAAAATCGAATGACACATCTTGAGATACCCAACAATATCTTTAACTAAGGGAAACCGGCAGCTCATACCCGGATATAAGTCTGCTCTGCCCCCTGGCCCGGGCCCTGGACACCAATGTGGACAGCCTGCTCAGCTTCCATGAGGAGCTGTCTGATGAGGAGGTCAAGGAGCAGATAAACGGAGTCTTTGCCCTGCTCACCGGGGAGGGGACTGCCGAGGAACGCTCTGCCGCCGGGGAGGCAAGGCTCAAGGAGCTGCTGCACCGCTATCCCAACAGCCAGGCGCTGAAATTCAACGCCGCCCTGAGCTATGACAGCTTTGCCCTGTTCTTCCCCGGGGCAGAGGAGGAAAAGCGCCTGGCCTGGCGCAGCCGGAAAAAGAAGCTTATGGAAGAGCTCTACCGCTCCGGCAGCGGCCCCTACCGGCAGCAATGCGCCATGCTGCTGGCCAACCTGGCAATACTGGAGGGGGAGCCGGACAGGGCCGAGAGCCTGTTGAAGGAGCTGCCGGAGCAGTGCAGCGACCCTACCGGCATATGGGTGCAGCTCTATCTGAAGCAGGGCAAGCCCCTTTTGTTGAAGAAGGCTATGCCTTCTTCAACAAGCTGAGGCTCCCGTGATTTTTCACGGGAGCCTGAAATTTTTGGCCGAAGTCTTGGTCAATCCTTTTTCTTTTTGAAGATGAGCAGCTTGCTGAAGACATAGTTGAGAATGGTCACCAGCACGGCGGCAATGAAGATCTTGGCTATCCAGTAGCTCATGTGCAGCAGGTTCACCGTCACCATCATTATCACCAGCTCCAGGGCCCAGGTGGAGAGGCGTGAGGCGGCGAACTCAAAGAACTCCTTGAAGATGCGGGGATTCACGCTGCGGAAGACCCACTTGCGGTTCAGGGGATAGGCAAAGCAGACGCCGGCCACCCAGCCTATGGTGTTTATGATGTTGTTCTGTAAGGTGTCCGTGGGGTCAAGAAAGAACTTGGCCACCCAGCAGGCCAGCCAGGAGAAAATGGTGGTGAGCACGCCCACGATGAGGTAGACGATAATCTCCCGATACTTTATGCACAACTCCTTGATTTTATCTGTCATGCCTTGTTCTCACTTTCTCCGCAGGTTTTGGAAATGATGTAGCGGGGGCGGCCCTTTATCTCGTCATAGATACGGGCGATATAGTAGCCAATGATGCCCAGACTTATCATTATGAGGCTGCTGGAAAACAGCAGCAGCAGTATAACCGTGGTGAAGCCCCCCAGGGCTACGCCGGCTATCTTCTGTACAAGGGCGGTCACGCCCAGCACCACTGCCACCGCCAGCATTATGAAGCCCAGCACCGTTACGATGTGCAGGGGGGCGGAGGAGAAGGAGGAGATGTTGGTGAGAGCGTACTTGATGAGGGAGCGGGTGGACCATTTGCTCTCCCCGGCGGTGCGCTCCTGCACCCTGTAGCTGACACTGGCCTGCTTGTAGCCCACCCAGTAGGACAGGGCCCGGAAGAAGACATTCCGCTCCGGCATGGCGTTGAGAGTGTCCACCACCTTGCGGTCCAGGAGCTTGAAGTCGGAGGAGGAGGACATGTCCATGCCGGTGGCCTTGCTGATAAGGCCGTAGAAGCTGTTGGCGGCAAAGCGGTGGAAGCCGCTCTCCTCGCCCCGGTCCTCCTTGATGCCTTCGATGACCTCATAGCCCTGTTCCCAGAGCCGGTACATCTCCACCAGCTTCTCCGGGGGGTGCTGGAGGTCGCAGTCGATAACGGCGCAGCAGTCGCCCCGGGCCTTTTCCAGCCCGGCGAACATGGCCGATTCCTTGCCGAAGTTCCGGCTGAAATGTATGCCCACCACATGGCTGTTGCCCTCGGAGGCCTGTTCTATCATTTTCCAGGTGGCGTCCTTGGAGCCGTCGTCCACGAAGAGCAGCTCATAGTCTATGCCGGCGCCCTCAAGGATGGCGGAGAGCCGCTGCGCTGCAATGGGTATCATTTTTTCCTCGTTGTAGGAGGGGAGAATAACAGAAAGCATTGGCGTGTTCCTCACTTTGTAATCACATAGGTGGCTGAGAGCCCATTCTGGTACAGCAGCTCCCAGCTGTCGTAATCGGTCTGGGCCGCTATGCCGGAGAGTATCTCCTCCGGCTTGTAGCCGCTGGACCAGTATTCGCTGATATCTATATAGGCCACGAAGCTGCCGCTGTCCCCCAGGTAGTCCAGCATGTCCTGATAGCCCTTGTCATTGGTGACGTAGAAATCATTAAAGTGCATCAGCTGCAAAAGGTCCTGGGTGATGGGGGAGAAGTAGTCGTCGGTAAAGTAGACGCAGGGTTCCTGAGCGTGCTGCTCCACCAGAGCGTCGTACTGGGCATATTCCGGGTACAGGTACTGGGGCGGGGCGCAGCGGGCCTCCCACAGGGCCAGGGCGCAGATAAGCAGCAGCGCCGCCTTCCTCCACAGCTCCGGCCGCTTCAGAGGGGGCAGGCTAACATCCACCCAGTGCAGCAGCAGGCACACCGCCGCCACAAAGAAGGGAACGATGTTGTATATATACCTTTGGTCCATTACCGGGGAAATAATCGCAACCACCGGGAAGACCACAAAGGCTGGCAGAATGATGACCAGGGCTTCCGGGCAGAGCCTGCCTTCCTTAGCCCCGGAGCGGAAGTTTTTAAACAGCAGCGCCAGGGCGACAAGGGCCAGGAGAGTCACATATATGGCGGCCTTCAGACCGTGGCGGGTCTCGGCGAAGTAATACAGCAGCCGCTGGGGGTATTGGGAGATATCTCCCAGATTCTCCATGGCGTTGCCGCCGGAGACCAGCTTGTCCGCAAAAAGCTGGTCAATGCACTGGGGGAAGACCGGCAGCAGGGCCAGCGCCCCGGCCAGGGCCCAGGGGACGAACCACAGCAGGGCCTTGTACTGTTTCTTTATCAGGGCGTAGAGCACATAGGCGGCGCAGAGGAAGAAGGCATAGAACACGAAGTAGTACTGGGTCATGAGCCCGGCCAGGATGCACAGGGCGATGAGGGGGCAGAGCCGGGGATTGAACCGCTCCATCAGCCGGACCACCAGGTATGCCAGCAGCACCGACAGCAGGGTCAGCAGCACGTACATGCGTATCATCAGCATGGTGGACATGCCCAGCAGGCAGAGCCCGTAGAGTATCACTCCCGCCGAGGCGATGTCCCGGCTGGAGAAGAGAGCCATAAGCAGCTTGTAGAGGCACAGCAGGGTGAGCATGTATATCACAAAGTCCAGGCCCAGGCCCGTCCACTTGGTGAAGCTGTTGGGGAAGAGGGAGGAGACCATGTTGAACAGCCAGTAATAGAGAGGCGGGTGCACATCCTGAGTCTGGTTGTAGTACACGGAGCCGAAGTCAAAGCCCTCCCCGTCGGTGACGGCCACATAGTCGAAAAGCTCCTCCCTGGTGATGATTTGGCCCAGGGCGCTGCCCCCCTTCACGTCGGTGATATAGGCGGCGTAGCTGCTGTTGGAGAGGCCGTAGGTGTATATCTCGTCGATGAACATGCCGCTTTTGCGGCAGCTGAACATCAGGCACACGGCGGCCACGATGAGAAACATCAGGGCCGGGGCGGCGTATTTTTTCATAAACTCTCTCATTGTAAGTTCTCCCAAGAAGCGTTGACAACACATTATACGCCAAAGAACGGCGCTTCGCAACAGTTTTAAAGGGGATAATAGGGGATAAGAATGAACAAAAAGAAAAAACAGGCGTGTATCCCGGGAAAAGGGGAAACACGCCTGACATATTGATTTTACAACAGCTCTGTCTGGAGCAGGGCCCAGACCTCCATAAAATACTGATAGTACATGTCCACATGGTACTTGTCGTCCAGGGTGGCCCAGATGCGGGTAAAGTCCGCCCCGGTCATGAGCCCTACGCCCATGCACACGGCTCCCAGCAAAATGGCGATGAGCACCACCAGGAGAATTATTTTCCAACCGCTCTTCACTGAACAGCCACCTCCTTATAGCACCACTTGCCTCCGAGCCTGATAACTCCCCGGATGAGACCGGCGATGGCTCCTCCGATAAACCAGATAAACAGCCAGGTGAACAGCAGGCCGATGGCCAGCAGTACCAGGGCAAGACCCAGGATGACCATCAGATCTGCAAAGATGGAGAAGCCGGCAAAGGCTCCCGTCAGCACCAGCACCCCGGCGGATACAAAGCTCACCGCAAAGCTCAGACTGAAGAGGGTGGGGATGAGCAGCAGTGCGGCCAGCAGCAGAGTGATGGGGATAGAGAAGATGATATAAAGGATAAGGGGGAAGACCTTGGCCTTGCGCACCATGGCGGGAGCCTGATCCTCCCCGGCCTGGAGAAAGATTTCTTCCTGGGCGGAGACGATTTCCCCGTCTTCGGGGCGCTCCTCTTCCTCAGGCTCCTCTTCTGCGGGCTCCTGGGCGTGGGCGAAGTCCTCCAGATGGAAGGGCTGCTGGTCCTCATCCGGCTCTTGAGAAGGCTCCGCTTCCTCTGGGGGCGTCTGCTCTGAGGGTTCCTTATAGCTGCGGCTGGATATCAGCTCGCCGCCGGCAATGGAGAAATCTGCCAGAAAGGCATCCACGGCGTCGGCAAACTCGGACACGGGATCCTTCTCCGAAGCGGGCTCCGGGGAAAGGTCCTGGGGCTGCTCGAGGTCCTCGGAAGCGCTATCCGCAACGGGGGCGGGTTCCGCTTCATCCGCCGGGGCGGAGAGATCGTCAAAGAGGGAGAACTGGTTTTCGTCTACAGCGGGCAGGTCCTGAGCGGGGGAGAAGATCCCCTTGGCCGCTGCGGACTGCTGCAGGTCGTCTATAGCCAGGATGAAGGGGGGGAACTGGTTGTTGTAGTCGCTGTAATCCGGCTCCTCTTCCCTGGACTGGGTATGTACCTGCAATTTGCGCTCCTTGGCGTCATAGGAGCGGGCCAGAACTACAGCCTGGCGGGTGGGGGACACCAGAAACTGGAGCAGGGCCTGCTCCTCCACGGCGTCGTCGAACATCTTGCTGTACATGGCCAGAGCTGTCTGCCTGTCCTCCTCATACATGAAGGTCAGCAGCCGGCCCAGCTCGGCAAGAAACTTTTGCTTGTTAATAATATTCACCTCCAAAGGTGTTCACAATCATAGATATTATAGCGGCTGTGGGGCTCTAGGTCAAGAAAAAAACAGGGAACTTTTGTCGAAGGGCAGCAGATCCGGCGGAGAATCCGCCTATATTCAGCCATTGTGGGGGAGCGTGACAGGCTTGCCGAAGAAGGCGGGGAGGCGGGCGGAGAGAAGAGGAAAATGCCCAGGGGGATTTTGTTTGCCCCTATTGACAAGGCCGGGGCCGGAAGTTAAAATATTTAATTGCGGTCTGCCGCAAATACGACGGGGCAAGGGCCCTGGCGAAAAGAGAGGTAAAACCATGGCAAAAGAAAAGAAAGTTGAACAGATAACCGACATGGAGGTGGACTTCGCCCAGTGGTTCACCGACGTGTGCCTGAAGGCGGAGCTGGTGGACTATTCCGGGATAAAGGGCTGCTTCATCATGCGCCCCTACGGCTACGCCATCTGGGAGAACATCCAGCATATATTGGACGGGATGTTCAAGCGGGACGGGCACGAGAACGTGTCCATGCCCATGCTCATCCCCGAGAGCCTGCTCCAGAAGGAGAAGGACCATGTGGAGGGCTTTGCCCCCGAGTGCGCCTGGGTCACCATGGGCGGCAGCGAGGAGCTGCCGGAGCGGCTGTGCGTCCGCCCCACCAGCGAGACCCTTTTCTGCGACCATTGGAGCCATATAGTCCATTCCTGGCGGGACCTGCCCATGCTGTATAACCAGTGGTGCAGCGTGCTGCGCTGGGAGAAGACCACCCGCCCCTTCCTGCGGGGCAGGGAGTTCCTCTGGCAGGAGGGCCACACTCTCCACGCCACCGAGGAGGAAGCCCGGGAGGAGACTCTCCACCAGCTGGAGGTCTATGCCGACGTGTGCGAGAACTACCTGGCCATGCCCGTCATCAAGGGCAACAAGACCGATAAGGAGAAGTTTGCCGGAGCGGAGAACACCTACACCATCGAGTGCATGATGCACGACAAGAAGGCCCTCCAGTCCGGCACCAGCCACTTCTTCGGCGACGGCTTTGCAAAGCAGTTCGACATCACCTTCACCGACAAGGACAACAAGCAGAAGTACCCCATGCAGACCTCCTGGGGCATGTCCACCCGCATCATCGGCGGCATCATCATGACCCACGGGGACAATAACGGCCTGGTGCTGCCCCCCCGCATAGCCCCCATCCAGGTGGTGGTGGTGCCGGTAGCCCAGCACAAGGAGGGCGTTACCGAGAAGGCCCAGGCCCTCTTCGAAGCCATCAAGGCTGCGGGCATCCGGGCAAAGATAGATCTCAGCGACAACAGCCTGGGCTGGAAGTGCGCCCAGTATGAGATGAAGGGCGTGCCTGTCCGGGTGGAGCTGGGGCCCAAGGACATCGAAAACGGCGTGTGCATGGCCGTGCGCCGGGACAATGGGGAGAAGGTCTCCGTGAAGCTGGAGGAAGTGGCCCGGCGTCTGCCGGAGCTGCTGGACGCCGTGCAGCAGGGCCTCTACGACAAGGCCAAGCGGAACCTGGAGGAGCACACCTATGTGGCCCACTCCATAGAGGAGGCCAAGGAGCTGCAGGAGAAAAACGGCGGCTTCATCAAGACCATGTGGTGCGGAGACCTCCAGTGCGAGCTGGACATGAAGGAGAAGGCGGGCATGTCCTCCCGCTGCATCCCCTTCCAGCAGGAGCATCTGGGCGATGTGTGCGCCTGCTGCGGCAAGCCGGCCAAGACCATGATCTACTGGGGCGTGGCTTACTGACAGTGTCTTTGTCCAAGAAGGCTTTGCCTTCTTGGACAAGGGGGATTGCACTGCGCTGCGTCGCCGCAAACTCCATATTCTTCGCAGCAGCGGCAAATAATGCATTTGGCCGTGCTGCTCATCCATTCCGTTGCGGCTCCTTTCAAATCCGGACCCACTGTGTTGGGCTCCGGATTTGAGTAAGAGTTGATGCTTCGCTCCGTGAGAAGTGTTTTCCGCAACGCACATGTCGCTGCGGAAAACGATTTAAATTATTTTTTCGCTGTGGCGAAAAAACTCTGCGAGGCTTTTATGACCAAAATATCCCGGGGAAAGTACCCGGGATATTTGTCGTTTGCAGCGACGTGCCTCAGCGTCCGCCGAAGCGGACGGCCCGGCTCTTGGGACTTTTCCCCGGCATCAGCTTTGCGCTGCCGGGGAGCTTTTTATTTTTCTGCACCCGCTGCCAGACAGCGCCGAAGTTTTTCAGCTTCTGCCCTATCTCTCTGTCGGTCAAGGCTCCTTCCCCCCCTTTCCCCGGAAGTTTTACACTCCATTGTATGATGACTCTTGAAAAAACGTGGGGAGTATGCAATAATCAAAGGAGAAAATAAAAACCGGGGTGGTAAAATGCCTAGATTTTTCATGGCCGGCACCAACATCATGGGAGGCATGGCCGTTATAAGGGGAAGGGACGCCGAGCACGTGCGGGTGCTCAGGCTGCGCCCCGGCGAGGATATGATAATCTGCGACGGTAAAGGTACCGACTATAAGTGCCGCCTGGTGAAGGCAGACAAGGAGCAGGCGGAGGCTGAGGTCATCGAGGTGGTGCCCTGTCCTGCCGAGCCCACCGTGAGGGTGACGGTGCTCTGCGGCCTGCCCAAGGGGGACAAGACTGACTATATCATCCAGAAGTGCGTGGAGGCCGGGGCCTTCGAGATAGGCTTTTTCGATTCCAGCCGCTGCATAGCAAAGCCGGACTCCCCGGAGAAGAAGCTGGAGCGCTGGCAGCGCATAGCTGAGGAGGCCGCCAAGCAGTCCGGCCGGGGCATCATCCCCCAGGTGAGCTGGGTGGGGGACTTTGCCGCCATGCTGGATGTGGCCAATAAAAAGGACCTGGGCCTGTTCATGTACGAGACCGGGGAGCGGGAGGCCCTCAGCGATGTGCTGGACAAGAACCGGGACATGAAGACCGCCGCCATAGTCACCGGCCCGGAGGGGGGCTTCCAGCCTTTCGAGGCGGAGCTGGCAAAGATAGTGGGCTTGCATATCTGCTCCATGGGGGAGCGCATCCTCCGCTGCGAGACGGCCCCGGTGGTGGCCCTCACCGCCGCCATGTACGCCACCGGGAACCTGAGCTGAGGTATTTCCGGACATAAGACCGGCTTGACGCACTAAAGGCCGCAGACTCTCCGAGAGCCTGCGGCCTTTAGTGCGTCATGAAAAAACAAGGTAAAACAAAACGGAACGGCTCCCGCCGCTCCGTTTCGTTGTATGGTTGAGGACAAAATGAAAAAGATGAAAAACTGTCACTTACAGTTATTATGATAGGGGAAAGATGTTTCATAATAAACC
>CALWVZ010000063.1 GCA_944385125.1 uncultured Oscillospiraceae bacterium | reverse complement strand
AAATTTCCCCAGGGGGAGCCCTGCTCCCTCCGGGGATTTTCTATAGAGAGGTGAAAAAATGGGAAGCGCAGCGGAAAAGGCTCTGGAGCTGATACTCAGCGGGGACAGGGAGCTGTGCAATATCCTCTCCGTCACCGCCCGCATGAGCCTTGCCAGCTCCCTGCTGGCCCTGCTAATAGGCCTGCCCCTGGGCGTCTGGCTGGGCTCCTGCCGCTTTCGGGGCCGGGGGGCTCTGCTGGTGCTGAACCGCACCCTCATGGGCCTGCCGCCGGTGGTCTGCGGGCTGATATTCTATATGCTGTTTTCCGGGGTGGGGCCTTTCCGGCACATGAAGCTGCTCTTCACCGTGGAGATAATGGTCCTGGCCCAGGTGGTGCTGATAACGCCCATAGTGGTGGGCAGCATGGAGAGCTATGTCTCCGGCATAGCCCCGGCGGTGAGGGAGACGGCCCGGGGCCTGGGCCTGGGCAAGGGCAGGACCCTGGCTCTGCTGATGAACGAGTGTACCTATCAGATATGCTCGGCCTACCTGCTGGCCTTCTCCCGGGCCATAGCCGAGGTGGGGGCCGTGTCCATGGTGGGGGGAGCCATAGCCTGGAAGACCAACGTGATGACCACCGCCATCATGCTCTACACCAACCGGGGGGATTTCTCCCTGGGCATAGCCCTGGGCATGATACTCCTGGGGGCCTCACTGCTGGTGAACCTGGCCATATCCCTGCTGCAAAGGGGGCTGAGCCGATGAAGATACAGGCCTTTAGCAAGACCTATGAGGGCCGCCGGGTGCTGGAGGTGCCGGAGCTGGAGCTGGAGGGCGGAAAGATATACTGCGTCATCGGGGCAAACGGCAGCGGCAAAAGCACCTTTGCCAAGGTGCTTGCCGGGGCGGTACCGGCGGATGAGCCGGGACGGAAGCTGGAAAAGGGCCTGAGCCTGGGCTACATGCCCCAGAAGAACTACGCCTTCCGCATGAGCGTAAAAAACAATATTCTCCTGGGAAAGCGGGACCCCCGGCGGGCGGAAGAGCTGATGGCAGAGCTGGACATAGAGCAGCTGGCGGACAAGCGGGCCCGGCAACTCTCCGGGGGAGAGACCGCCCGGATGGCCCTGGCCCGGCTGACGATGAGAGATTTCGATATTCTGCTCCTGGATGAGCCAACCGCCGCCATGGACATGGAGGGCAGCCTGCTGGCGGAAAAACTGATGAGGGACTACTGCCGCCGCAGCGGCTGCGCCCTGCTGCTCATCACCCACAGTCTCCAGCAGGCCCGGCGCATGGCGGAGGAGCTGCTGTTTTTCCACCGGGGCAGACTGCTGGAAAAGGGGGAAAAGAGCAAGCTGCTGAATGCCCCTGCCGGAACGGAGCTGCGCCGATTCCTGGACTTTTACGGCAGCGGAGAGGACGGCGGCGCTGAAGGATGAAAAACGTCCTGCCGCCAAGGCGGAGAGGTGAAGGCGAATGAAGATCAAAAACCTGTGGATGTCCCCGGACAGCGGGGGCAAGAGCCGCTTCGGCCTGCGCAGCATAGGGGGCGTGCTGGGCATAGCGCTCCTGGCTTTGGCCCTTGCCGGTGGAGGGGCCGTGCTGGTGCTGCGCCTGGGTCTGCCGGTGCAGGTCCTGGGGCTCATACTGTGCCTGCTGGTCACGGCCCTTGTACTGGCCCTGGCCCTGAGATTGGGGCGGCGCACGGTGCAGGATGCCACAGTGTTCTTTCTCACGGAGGAGGATCGGCTTTTCGCCCTGGACGCCAGGGAGCTGACGGACTACGGGAGAAATGCGGTGGATAACCTGCTGGGAGCTTTCAGGACCCAGCAGCTCTTGAGGGAGCTGTCCCGGCGCAGGGAGCTGCCCGGCCGGGCCCGGGAGATAGTCAAAGTGGAAAACCTGAAGGATAGGGGCGGCAGCCTGGCTGCCGTCTGCCTGGTGCGGGATATTAATGGCCGCCGCTTCAGACGCAGCTACTTTCTTGTAAGGGGCCTGGAAAATGAGGAGGAGCTGATAAGGCAGCTGGAGCGGCACAAAAGCTGGAAAAGCGGCCTGGAGGAGAGGGATGGCAAGGGCCCCTTGTACATGCTGCTCAGCGGAGCCTGCCTTGCCGTCCTGGCTCTGCTGTGCCTGCTGAGCCACCCGTCAGTGGGGGAGCTACCAGGCAAAATTTACTTCCCCTGCCTCCTGGGAGCCTTTGCCGCCGCAGTGGTGCTGGTAAGCTTCCTGGTGCGCCGCAGCCGGGGAGAATAGAAAGAGAGAACAGAAATAAGAAAGCACAGGCTCCGGCCTGTGCTTTGAGTTTTTAAGGCTGTATTTACTTAGCTCTCCAGGTATTCCCGCAAACTGTCCAGATGGCTCTGGCCGTCGGAAAGACCCAGATAATAGAACTCACCCAGCTTTTCCATATCCTTTTCCAGACGGCTGACTGAAGTGGAGGAGCTGGGGCTTATCACGTATACCCGTCCCTGCTCCCGAAGCTTCTCCAGCTCGTCGCATTCAATGTTGTATCTGGCGTCGCTGCCGGCAATGGCCTGGGCCAGAGCCGGTGAGCTTTTGTAAAAACGCCGGGCCATCCGGGAAGCTCTGCCGCTCTCTTTTTTGCGGAAGGAGGCAGGCCGGGTGCGCACCACCACTATCTTCTCAAAGCCCTGCTCCAGAGCCCAGCGGTAAGGTATATTCAGCGAGCAGCCTCCGTCGAGACAGGGAATGCCGTCCACCGTCACCGGGCGGGAAACATAGGGCATGGAAGCGGAGGCCTGGATAGCTTTCAGTATATCGCCGCAGCGGCCTTTCTCAAAGTACTCCGGCTGCCCGGTAAGACAGTTCGTGGCAACGGCAACCAGCCGCCGGTGGTCCCGGCCAAGGGCTTTCAGATCCAGAGGGTCCTGTTTGTCGTATTCCCCAAGGACAAAATTAAAGCCAATGATGCCCCGGTTGGAGCGGTAGGCATGGATGCCCACGTACCTGGGGTCCCGGCGGAACTGGAGATTTATCCTGGCGGAGCGGCCTATCTGGCCGGAGACATAGTTCATACCGTTGAGGGCTCCGGCGGAGACGCCTACAGTGCATTCCATGTTTATGTCCGCCTCCATCAGGGCGTCCAGTACGCCGGAGGTGTATACTCCCCTAAAGGCTCCGCCCTCAAGAACGATGCAGCCGGGGCAGATCTTGTCTGAGGCCTGGCCCCGGGGCAGATATTCTATGCCCGAAAACACAGGTGTCTTGTTCATATATAGCTTTCCTCCATAGTTAGGCTCAAAGAAAAATCATACTGCCGGACTGCCGGCAGCACAGATGCTCCCGGCAGGGACAAAGAAGATTATATGCCACTCCGGCCCAAAGGTCAACCGTGCCCTGGCTGAGGGAAAAATACCGGGGAGCGCATTTTATATCAGACCTTCATTGGGAACCCGCCGCAGGCTCCTGTCATAGGATAGGGAAAAGGCAAAAGGGGAGGTCTCGGCTTTTATGTGCTGTAACAAGGGAAAGGGGACGTGGAGGGACTGCTGCGTATGTCCGCTCCCGGGTCCGGCAGGACCAATGGGGCCTGCCGGACCGGCGGGTGTCCCGGGAGCTACGGGACCTACCGGGGAGCAGGGGCCGCCGGGTCCCACCGGGGCGACGGGACCTACTGGCGCAGCCGGTCCCACCGGGGCGACGGGTCCGGCCGGCGGACTTGGTCCTACTGGGGCTACAGGTCCGGCGGGTGCGGCCGGTCCTACCGGGGCTGCAGGACCGGCAGGTGCTGCAGGACCTGCCGGGGCGACGGGCCCTGCCGGGAGGATAGGCCCAACGGGGGCAACGGGTGCAGCTGGGCCAAGGGGAGCGACCGGGCCCACCGGGGCGACCGGGCCCACCGGGGCGGCAGGACCTACCGGGGCGACCGGCGGAGTTGAACCCGATCCGTATGATTTATATGTCCAGGCTGATGCCGCCCCGGGAGGCAACGGCAGCAGGGAGGCTCCTTTTCAGAGCATACAGGAGGCTCTGTCGGCGTCGCTGCCCGACGGGGTGATACATGTGCTCAGGGGCGTTTACCCCGTGACGCAACAGCTGAGCGTAAACATCCCTGGGCTCAGCATCCAGGGCAGGGCGGGGGCCCTTATTCTGCTCCAGGCGCCGGTGGTGCCCTTTTTGCTCAGCGGAGGTGACAACACCCTCCAGGGGCTGGAAATGACCAGCGACAACCCCTATCCTGTGGAGTTCGTACAGCTGGCAGGGGAAGGGAACCGGCTGCTGGACTGCCAGATCTACGGCCCGGAGCAGGCGGGGGACTCCTCCACCTGGGTGGTGAACAGAGGCTTCGTGACCCAGGGCAACGCCACCGGCCTTCTTGTGCAGGGGAATATTTTCCACTCTCTGCGCCAGAGCGCCTATTTGAATCCCGGCTCCACAGGCAGCATAATTTTTAACGTGGTATATAACACCCGGGGATATGTGGTGGACCGGGCCCTGTTCCTTTTCTCCGGCAACTCCTGGGGCATCCCGGAAAATGCGGTGGATATCGCATTGCTCTCCGGCACAGTAAGCGGAGCGCCCTATGATCCGCTCTCCGCTCTGGAGGAGAGCAACAGCAGCGCCAGCGTAAGCGACCAGCGCTGACATAGGCAAGGAAACAGAAGGGGAGGTATTAGGTGGTCAGCATCAGTCTTTGTATGATAGTGCGAAATGAAGAGCAGACGCTTGGGCGCTGTCTGGACAGCGTAAAAGCGGCGGTGGATGAAATAGTCATAGTGGATACCGGCTCAACGGACAACACAAAGGAGCTGGCGTTGGGATACACCGACAAGCTTTACGACTTCGATTGGTGCGACGATTTCTCAGCCGCCAGGAATTATGCCTTTGCCAAGGGAAGCATGGATTACCTAATGTGGCTGGACGCAGACGACGTGCTGCCGGAAACTAGCGTGAAGAAGCTCCTGGAGCTGAAAGAGAGCCTGGACCCGCAGGTCTCGGTGGTGATGATGCCCTATCATGTGGCTTTTGACCCGGCGGGGCGGCCCAGCTTCATTTATGAGAGGGAGAGACTGATAAAGAACGGGGAAGGTTTCCTCTGGAAGGGAGCGGTCCATGAGGCGATAGCCGCCAGGGGAAAGGTGCTCCACAGCGACATTGCCGTGGAGCACCGAAAACTCAAGCCCGGGGACCCGGACAGGAATCTGCATATCTATGAGAGCCGGCTGGCGGCGGGAGCGGAGTTGAATCCCAGGGAGCGCTTCTACTATGCCCGGGAGCTTTTCTACCATGGCCGCTATGAGGAGTCTGCGGGGGAGTTCAAAAAATTCCTGTCCATGCCGGGGGCCTGGCTGGAAAACCGACTGGACGCCCGCCGTATGTGCGCCCTCTGCTGCGAGCTGCTGGGCAGGCCCGAAGAGGCCGTGCAGGAGCTGCTGGACAGTCTGACGGAGGACGCCCCCAGGGCGGAGATATGCTGCGATATAGGCAGACATCTCATTGCCTTGGGGAAATATAAGGCGGCGGCCTTCTGGTATGAAACGGCGGCCTCCCGGCAAAAGACGACCCAGGGCGGGGCCTTCATAAATCAGGATTGCTACGACTATATACCCTATATGCAGCTGTGCGTCTGCAACTATCGTCTGGGCAATATGGAGCTGGCAAAAAAGTACCACCGCCTGGCGGCCCGGCTGAAGCCGGAAGCGGCGGAGGTAAAATATAACGAGGCCTTTTTTGCCTCAGGGGAGCAGGGAGCCCGGGAAAAATAAGCCGTGGGGTGCAACAGACAGGAAGGCCTTTCGCCGGCGAGACATGGGCGCAGTAAGAGAGACCCCGGCCGAAGTGGGTTCACCGAGGGAGCGGGACCGCCCTATACCGGCGGTTTTGCTCCCTTTCTCCGCCGCTTGCGGCGCCGGGGGCAAGACCCGGACACAGAGGCATCCGGGCAAAGAGGCGGCAGAGCTATTGTTTTGGAAAGAGTAAGGATATTTCAAAGGCCGTCTCAGTCTGCTCCACTGCGCATATCCCGTGCATTTCCCGCATCATGGAGCGAACGCTTTCAATGCCGATACCATTGCCCGACTCCTGCAGCTCCAGGGAGGCGCAGGCGTTCAGCACGGACAGGCCGCAATAGGAGACCGTGTCTATGGCGCTTATCGTAATGGCGGCAGAAGGCTCCGCATACTTGACTGCATTTGAGGCTATGTTCTCAAATATGCGCCGTATATACTCGTCATTGACCTCGATAAAGCAGGCCGCCCAGTTCGATTCAAATACAAGGGAGAAGCCGTGTTCCCACAGGTCGTCCCTGAAGGACTCCAACACATTGCTGAAAGCATCCTGCATTTTCTTCAGTTCCAGCCTGCTGCCCCTGGAGTACTCCAAGGAATACTCAAACAGATGGTCGGACATCAACTTCATATGTCGGGCTTTTGCATCTATTTTCTCCAGATAGTCCTGCAATTCCTCTTCTGTAGCGTAGCGGCGGGACCTGAGTATCTCGAGATAAAGCATTATACCTGTCAGGGGCGTCCTCAAATCGTGGGACATCTCGGTTATCAGCTGTTTGTTCGCCTGGTGAAGGGCCTGCTCCCTCTCCATCTGCTGCTGAAAGGATTCCCGCATCCTGTTCATGCTCTTTGCCAGGTCGGTTATTTCGTCGTTGCCCTCGACAGATACCTGATATTCCAGATTGCCGCCCTCGAGTATCTGGACCTCCTCGTTAAGACGGCAGATGTAGCCGATGAGCTTTCGGTTGCAGAGCAGGAAAAGAAGTATACACAGGACCAGGGCAAAGATAGCGGGCACTACAGTGCCGATAACATAGTACTGGTAGGTGAAATCGGAATACAAAACTGCGGAAGCTTCAATGTCCGCCAGACGGATACCGACGGAATGCTCCTCGTCTCTGTAGTCCGCCATATATCTGAATATTTTGTTTTCCGGACTTTCATAAAAAGAGCTGTAAATACACTCGCCGCCGGAGTATATCTCCAGAAGGATGAGCGGCTGTCTGTATTCCCATCTCTTCAGCTCTTCCAGATTTTTGACTGAAATGCCGTTTTCGCTGATAAAGTCCTGCAAGCTTTCCCCCTGCCTGCGGATATGTACTTCCGTAAAGCCGGATTGCTCAAAGTAGTTTGCCAGAAACATATTTGTAAGGGAGTATAGGACCAGAAACACCAGGGCGCAGAATAAGGCTGAGGCAGCCAGGGATATGGCAAAGCGGGCCCGCAGCCCGTAGAGCTTAAACGCCGGTTTCTTTTGCTTCATAACGGTAGCCCTTCCCCCAGACGTTTTTAATATAGACAGGGTTTTGCGGGTCGTCCTCTATCTTGGTGCGAAGCTTACGGATATGGACCATGATGGTGCTGTTGGCGCTGTAGGTATAGGGCTCCTCCCACACGTTCTCATATATCATATGGGTGGAGAAGACCCTCTGGGGGTGCTGAATTAGATGGGAGAGTATCTTGTATTCTATCTCCGTCAGATCTACAGGCATCTCATCCTTCCATACGGGCAAGTCTACACTCTATCGTGTGCGTAAGACATGGGCTGACACCAAAAGCCAAATCGGGGCTTATAAGGTGCTGGACAACGCCAAGAAGGTTGCAAACAAGAATCCGGGGTACTCTGTGTTTGACGAGAGCGGAAACGTGGTCTACTCCGGGGGAAGCACCGCCACTACCACCTTTGCCCCGTACCTTGTAAAAGTCACTACGAGCGTACTCAATATCCGCAAGGGGGCTGGCACGAACTACGGCACAAACGGCTCTATCCGTGACATGGGTGTCTATACCATCGTGGAGGAAGCCAACGGTGCGGGTGCTACCAAGTGGGGCAAGCTGAAAAGCGGTGCTGGCTGGATTTCCCTCGATTATACCAAGAAGGTGTAATCGTGGCGAAGCGAAGAAGAAAGACCAAGCAGAAGGTGGAATTTTCCAAAAGGATACTGCTCTTTGCGGCAGTTATCAACCTTGTCGTAATCGTCTTCACCCTCGTAGTGGTGTGGAGGACGTGCGACCTCTCTCCGTTGGCGTATCTAATCCCCTCTGTGGCGGCTGAGACCGCCACAGGGACGGGTTTCTACTACGCAAAGGCAAAGGTCGAGAACCGCATAAAACTCATGAAACAGAACCATTTAGAGGTCACAGAGAACACATTCAATGACATAGGAGGTTTAGGATAATGATTGATTTGACTCAGGTTATCACCACAGCGATTACGCTCATTCTCGCTTGTATCTCCGCTTTTCTGATTCCCTATCTGAAAAGCAAGCTCAAGGCAGAGCAGTTCGACAACATCATCATGTGGGTCAATATCGCCGTGGAAGCGGCTGAAATGATTTACACTGGTACAGGCAGGGGTGAGGAAAAGAAGCAGTACGTGCTTGATTTCCTCAACAGCAAGGGATTTACTCTCAATACGGCTGAAATTGAGAACCTTATTGAGTCTGCCGTCTTGCAGTTGAAGCAGATGGAGAAGTAGTTAAAGTAGTGGAAAATCGGTTTTTGCGTAAACTTTCTCTTAATACGTGCGTATTTAGCAAAAGTTACAGGTAGTGTCAAGGATTGGACCTGTTGACAAAGTCATCAATAAACCTCGATTCTATGCTATAATACCAGCGAGGAGGG
>CALWVZ010000062.1 GCA_944385125.1 uncultured Oscillospiraceae bacterium | reverse complement strand
GGCTTTGTTCATCTCCATGTGCATACGGAATATTCCCTGCTGGACGGGGCCTGCCGCATAGAACAGCTGGCCAAGGCCGCCAAAGAGCTGGGTCAGGAGGCCATCGCCGTAACCGACCACGGTGTCATGTACGGAGCGGTGGCCTTCTACAAGGCCTGCAAGGCCCAAGGCATCAAGCCCATCATCGGCTGCGAGGTCTACGTCTCCCCCCGGCGCATGGACCAGAAGGAGCACGGCCTGGACAACGACTACTCCCATCTTATACTCCTCTGTGAGAACGAGACAGGCTACCGCAACCTCTGCTACCTGGTCTCCGCCGCCTTTACGGAGGGCTTTTACATCAAGCCCCGCATAGACTGGCAGCTGCTCCATGAGCACAGTGAGGGCCTCATCTGCCTCTCCGGCTGCCTGGCCGGGGCCATACCCCAGCTCATCGTAAACGACGACTACCCCGCCGCCAGGGCCAAGGCCCTGGAGCTGGAGGAGCTCTTCGGCCCGGGCCGCTTCTACCTGGAGATACAGGACCACGGCCTGCGGGAGGAGAAAAAGGCCGCCCAGGGCCTCATCCGCCTCCACCGGGAGACGGGCATACCCCTGGCCCTTACCAACGACGCCCACTACATTGCCAGGTCCGACGCCTACTACCAGGACGTGCTCATGTGCATACAGATGGGCAGGACCGTGGAGGAGAGCGGCCGCATGCGTTTTGAGACTGAGGAGCTCTACCTCAAAAGCGAAGAGGAGATGCGCTCTCTCTTCCCGGAGCTGCCGGAGGCGGCGGACAACACCGTGGACATTGCCCGGCGCTGCAACTTCGATTTTGAGTTCGGCCACTACCACCTGCCCCGCTTCAAGCTTCCGGCAGGGGAGAAGGACAGCTATGAGTACCTGCGCAAGCTCTGTGAGCAGGGCTTCCAGGAGCGCTTCCCCACCCGGCCGCAGGTGCGTAAACAGCTGGACTACGAGCTGGACATGATAAAGAAAATGGGCTTTGTGGATTACTTCCTCATAGTCTCCGACTTCATAGGCTTCGCCAAGCGCAGCGGCATACCCGTGGGCCCCGGCCGGGGCAGCGCCGCCGGCAGCGTGGTGAGCTACTGCCTGCACATCACCGACGTGGACCCCATAAAGTACAGTCTCTACTTCGAGCGCTTCCTGAACCCGGAGCGGGTGTCCATGCCGGATATAGACGTGGACTTCTGCGTCAACCGCCGGGGGGAGGTCATCGACTACGTCAACCGCCTCTACGGCCACGACCATGTTGCCCAGATAGTCACCTTCGGCACCATGGCCGCCCGGGGCTCCGTGCGGGACGTGGCCCGGGCTTTGAACATCAGCTACGGCGAGGCCGACCAGGTGGCAAAGCAGATACCCTCCGGCCCCGGCGCCCTGAACATCACCCTGGACGAGGCCCTGCAATTATCCAGGCCCCTGCGGGAGATGTACGAAGGGGACGAGAAGCTCCACCGGCTCATCGACGTGGCCAAGGCTCTGGAGGGCATGCCCCGCCACGCCTCCACCCACGCCGCCGGCGTGGTCATCACCGAAAAGCCGGTATATGAATACGTGCCCCTGGCCACCAACGACGAGGCCGTGGTCTGCCAGTACCCCATGACCACCCTGGAGGAGCTGGGGCTTTTGAAGATGGACTTTTTGGGCCTTAGGAACCTTACGGTGCTGGAGGATGCGGTGCAGCTGGTGCGCCGCCGGGAGCCGGACTTCCGCATAGAAAAGGTGAGCGAGGAGGACGAGGAGACCTTCCAAATGCTCTCCGCCGGGCGCACCAGCGGCGTGTTCCAGCTGGAGAGCACCGGCATGACGGGAGTCTGCGTCTCCCTCAAGCCCAAGAGCATTGAGGACATCACCGCTCTCATCTCCCTCTACCGCCCGGGGCCTATGGACAGCATCCCCCGCTTCCTGGACTGCTCCGCCCACCCGGAGAAAATAAGCTACAAGCACGAGCTGCTCCGGCCCATACTCTCCGTAACCTACGGCTGCATAGTCTACCAGGAGCAGGTCATAGAGATATTCCGCCGTCTGGCGGGCTTCTCCCTGGGCCAGGCGGACATGATACGCCGGGCCATGAGCAAGAAAAAACACAAGGTCATCGACGCAGAGCGAGTGGCCTTCGTCCACGGCGACCCGGAGCGGAACATCCCCGGGGCCCTCTCCAAGGGGGTCAGCGAGGAAGTGGCCAACAGCATCTACGACGAGATACTGGATTTCGCCAGCTACGCCTTCAACAAGGCCCACGCCGTGAGCTACGCCATAGTGGCCTACCGCACCGCCTACATGAAGCGCCATTACCCCAGAGAGTACATGGCGGCTCTCCTCACCTCCGTGCTGGACAACAGCCAAAAGGTGGCGGAGTACATCGCCGAGTGCCGGGAGCTGGGCATCAAGCTGCTGCCCCCGGACGTGAACGAGTCCGACGCAAACTTCACCGTCTCCTCCGGTAACATCCGCTTCGGCCTGGTGGCCATAAAGGGCATAGGCTGGGGGGCCATAGAGTCCCTGGTGGCGGAGCGGCGGGAGTACGGGCCCTTCAAGAGCTTCGACGACTTCTGCCGCAGGATGAACGGCAAAGAGCTGAACCGCCGGGCGGTGGAGAACCTTATCAAGGCCGGGGCCTTCGACAGCCTGGGCTACAAGCGCAGGGCCCTCATCCAGATAGCCGGGGCGGTGCTGGACAGCATTGCCCAGTCCATGCGGGACAATATAGACGGGCAGCTGGACCTCTTCGGCATGAGCGAGGAGGCTCAGTCCGCCCCCGCCTCCGTGGCCATACCCCAGGTGGAGGAGTACAGCCCCATGGAGCTGATGGCCATGGAGAAGGAGACCACCGGCCTCTATCTCAGCGGCCACCCCATGGACGGCTACCGGGAGGCGGTGCGGAAAATGGGGGCGGTGCCCCTGGGGGCCGTGATGGCCGACTTCGCCGCCGAAGACGGGCCCCGGCGCTTTGCCGACAACCAGTATATAAGCGTGGCGGGGGTGGTGGCCTCCTCCAAGACCCGCACCACGAAAAACAACACCCTTATGAGTTACATCCAGCTGGAGGACGACACCGGGGCCATGGAGCTGATGGCCTTCCAGAAGGCCCTGGACAAGGGCGGCATGTTCATCAAGGACAACGCCCCTATCTTCGTCCGGGGGCGCATCTCCGCCCGGGACGAAAAGGAGCCCCAGCTCATGGTGGACAGTATCCGCCCCATTGAGGATGTGCTGAAACCGGGAGCCCAGTCCGCCCCGGAGGCCCCGGCCCCCGGCTCCGCCCCTCCGGCCCCGGCAGAGCAGAAGCTCTGGGTGAAGCTCCCCAACGCCGCCGACCCCAGGCTAAAGCGCATCCAGCTCATCCTCAGCATGTTCCCCGGCCGGCAGCAGATGATAGTCTACTGCGCCGCAGAGAAAAAGCGCATGGGCTGCCGCTGCCTTATCCATGAGGCCCTGGTGGAGGAGCTGAAGGAGCTGCTGGGGGAAGAGAACCTTGTTGTGAAATAGGTCGAAAATACTATGACGAATGTTAAAACCAGAAATTTGAACCTGGACCTCATCCGCTGCGCAGCTTTGCTGATGGTGCCCATCATGCACTCCCTGGACCACACCGGGCTCTACGAACAGATGCTCTACAGCTGGCCCGACCGGCTGCTGATAGCAGTGAAGACCCTCTTCACCTGCTGCATACCCCTGTATGTGATGCTTTCCGGCTACCTGAACAACAGGAAAAAGCTCTCCGCTCGCTATTACCTGGGCTTTGTCCGTATCGTGGTCACCTACATTATCTGCGGCGGGGCCTGCCTCGTTTTCGAGCAGCTCAGCGGCATCGCCCGGCGCAGCCCCATGGAGATGCTCAGCGCCCTGCTCAACTACAGCTGCTGCGACTACGCCTGGTACATCATGATGTACCTGGGCCTGTTCATCCTTATACCCTTTCTCAATATGGCCTACCACGGCTGCGCCAACAAAAGGCAAAAGCAGCTGCTGGTGCTCAGCTTCATAGCCCTGTCGGTGCTGCCCTCCTTTTTCAATATCTACTTCCAGCTCTACTCCATCTGGTGGGCCCGTCTCTACCCCGTCTGCTACTATTTCACCGGGGCCTATCTCAGCGAGTACATGCCGGAGATAAAGCCGGGCCGGGCCGCCCTGGGCCTGCTGGCCTTCCTGGGGGCCTACAGCGTCTTTTTCTATTTTCATTACGGCGCTCTGGGCGCCGCCCTTATCGGAGTCTATCAGGACACCTGGGAGGTGTACATCCTCTCGGCGCTGCTGTTCGTCCTCCTCTACCGGCTGCCCCTGGCAGCTGTCCCCGGGCCCCTGGCCTGGTGCCTGAAAAAGGTCTCGGACCTGACTTTGCCCGCCTATCTGCTCACCTGGATACCCGACAGTATCATATACCCCCTGCTCATGGCGGCGGCGCCCGCCGGCCCGGCCCGATACAAGTGGCTGTTCCTCACGGTGCCCGTCTCCCTTATATCCGCCCTGCTGGGCGCCCAGCTGGTGGAGCTGATATACCGGCCCGTGGCCCGTTTTACCGCCGCCCTGGCCAAAAAGCCCTTCTTTACCGATAAAGACCCCCTCTCTTCAAGGAGCGACAGATGACTGAAAAGAAACACGACCTAAACCTGGACCTTATCCGCAGCCTCGCCCTGGTTTTGGTGCTGGGCATGCACTTTTACGACAATTCCGGCTTCTATACCATCAGCCTTCAGGGCGCCGGGGACTATATCGCCGCCCTGGGCCGCATGCTCTGCACCACCTGCGTGCCCCTCTTCCTGCTGCTCTCCGGCTGGCTGTGCAGCCCAAAGAAGCTTGGCCCCCGCTACTACCTGGGGATACTCAGGATAATGGAGGTCTATTTCATCAGCACCCTGGCCTGCATCCTGTTCGAGGCCCTGTACCTGCACAATTTCATGAGCCTGAGGGATATGGCGGGCGGTCTGATAAACTTTGAGATAAACGGCTACGCCTGGTATGTGCTGCTCTACGGCGGGCTCTTCCTCATGATGCCCTTCCTGAACATGATGTACGCTGGCTGCTCCAACAAAAACCAACAGCTGGTCCTTATCTTCAGCTTCCTGGCCCTGTCCGTCCTGCCCTCCCTGTTCAATTCCTTCGTACATGTCTACTCTCTGTGGTGGGCCAAGCTCTACCCCATATGCTACTATTTCACCGGCGCCTTCCTGCGGGAGCACCTGGGCAGGCGGAGGAGCGGTCCCCTGGCCCTGGCCTTTGTCCTGGTCCTGGCAGGCTTCTGCCTGTTCAACCAGTTTTATTTCCGGGGCGAGGCCTACAACTACGAGGGCGTACACTATGAGCACTATCAGGTATACACCCTGTCCGTGCTGCTGTTCATGCTGCTTTACTCCCTGGACCTGGGCAGGCTGCCGGGGCTCTGCTCCCGGCTCATCGGCAAGACGGCGGAGCTCTCCTTTGCCGCCTACCTCATGTCCTGGATAAGCGACGGTATCATATACCGGGAGTTCGTCCCCCACTTCCCCGAGCCCCGGGACAGGTTCGTCTGGGTTTTCCTCCTTGTTCCCCTGGCTCTGCTGTCCTCCCTGCTGATGGCCCAGCTGAGCCACTGGATCTATCTGCCCCTGGACCGCTTCCTCCGGCCCAGGCTGCTGCGGCTGCTGCCTGACAAGCAGAGGGAATAAGCGTACAAGACAAAGAGGCCCCGCCGAAAATTCGGCGGGGCCTCTTTGGTATCTCAATTTTTTCTGCCCTTACGGGTTGCTCTTCAGCTGCGGCGGGCCGGGGCCTGTCAGTCCTCGTCTTCCTCGCTGAGGTCGAACTCCAGAGTTTCGCCGCAGGAGGGGCACTGGATGGAGCCCTTTTCCAGGGTCTCTTCGTCGAAGCTTATCTCCTCGCCGCAGACGGGGCAGGTGACGTCGTAGATGACGCCGTCAAACTCCGGCTCATCCTCCTCGTCCTCCTCCGGCTCCTCGTCGCAGAGGCCGCAGGAGGCGCATTCGCCGTCGCAGTCCTCATCGTCGAAGTCCTCCGGCTCGTCCAGGTCACAGACCAGGTCCTCCAGGTAGCTCAGCTCCTCAGCCATTTCGTCCAGGGCCTCGGCATGGTCCATGTCGGTGGCCTGAAGGTCTTCGATCTCATGAGCCATGTCTGAAAGCAGTTCGCCCAGAGCGCCCCAGAGCTTACCTTCCCTGGAATCGGGCTCTATGCCCAGACCCTCTACCAATCCTTTGAGATATGCGGCCTTTTCAACTACAGTCATTTGGAAAACCTCCTTTTTTCTGAACAAAAATTACCTTCCTGCAAATCGGGGGCGCCTCATGGCTCCCTGAGGGCAGCTTATGCCCTGGACAGATATTCGCCGGTGCGGGTGTCTATCTTCACCTTCTCGCCGGGCTCGATGAACAGAGGCACCTTGATCTCTGCCCCGGTCTCCAGAGTGGCGGGCTTGGTGGCGTTGGTGGCGGTGTTGCCGGCAAAGCCGGGGTCGGTCTCGGTGACTTCCAGCTCCACGAAGAAGGGGGGCTCCACGTTGAAGACCTTGCCCTTGTAGGAGTAGATGGTGCACTCCATGTTCTCCTTGACGAACTTGAAGTTGTCGCCCAGGACGGCCTGATCCACAGGCTCCAGCTCGTAGGTCTCAGGATTCATGAAGTAGTACAGGTTGCCGTCGGAATAGCTGTACTCCATGGTCATGCGGTCTACGGTGGCGTTCTCGAACTTTGCGGTGGGGTTGAAGGAAGTTTCGGTGACGGCGCCGGTGATGACGTTCTTCATCTTGGTGCGCACGAAAGCTGCGCCCTTGCCGGGCTTGACATGCTGGAACTCGATGACCTGCATTACCTGGCCGTCCATCTCAAAGGTGACGCCGTTTCTGAAATCGCCTGCTGTAATCATAAAAGGGACCTCCCAAATCAATTTATATTTATCTCAGACATTTTACAGTATCCGGCCCTGTTTTGCAAGCATTATTTGTCAAAGCCGGGGCCCCGGAGCTAGACGGGCAATATGGTGAGCTCCTTTTTGGCCCTGGTCAGCAGCCGGCAGCCCCCTTTTTCCAGGACCATCACGTCCTCAATGCGCACCCCGAAGCGGCCGGGCAGGTATATCCCCGGCTCGGCGGAGCACACCGCTCCTTCCGGCATGGGGCTCAGGCCCGAGGGATTTGCGCTGGGGCTCTCGTGGATGTCCAGGCCCAGGCTGTGGCCGAAGCCGTGGCCGAAATAGGCCCCGTAGCCGGCCGCCTCTATCACCTTTCTGGCGGCGGCGTCTATATCCCGGCCGGGTATACCCGCCCGGGCGGCGGCTATCCCCGCCAGCTGGGCTTTCAGCACGATGTCATACACCTGCTTCATCTCCTCCGTGGCATGGCCCACCGCCACGGTACGGGTCATGTCCGAGCAGTAGCCCCCCTTTATGCAGCCGAAGTCCATGGTCACAAAGTCCCCGGCCTGTATCTCTTCATCCCCGGGCACCCCGTGGGGCATGCTGGTCTTGGCGCCGGTAACTACGATGGGGTCAAAGGAATTGCCCTCGGAGCCGCGGCGCAGCATGGAGTACACCAGCTCCGCCATAACTTCCCGCTCCGTCATCCCCGGCTTTATCACATGCAGCACGTCCTCCAGGGCCAGCTCCGCTATGTCCTGGGCCTGCTGCATATACTTAAGCTCCTCTTCACTTTTGGAGGCCCTCAGCTCCTGGAGCAGGTCCCCGCAGGGCCTGAGCTCCAGGCCCAGGGCCTTCTCATACTCCCGGTAGTCCCTGAAGCTCAGCTTCCCCTCCTCGGCGGCCAGGCTCTCCATGCCCGCCTCCTTTATGTCCCGGCGCAAAAGTTCCTTCAAGGGCAGCTGCCGGTCATAGAGCTGCACCGTGAGCGCAGCCCCCACGGCCTTCTCCGCCGCCTCTATATACCGGGAGTCGGTGATGAGCCAGGCCTTTTCCCGGCCCACCAGCACCGCCCCGTCGCTAAAGGGAAAGCCCGAGGCGTAGCGTTGGTTCTTCTCCTCCGTTATCAGCAGGCCGTCCAGGCCCCGGGATGCAAGCTTTTCCTGTATCTTCCCTATGTTGTTCATATGCCCGTCTCTTCCTCCGTAGGTATTGGAAAGCTCACCGTAAAGCGGGAGCCCTGGGGCTTGTTCTCCCCCACCAGGATGCTGCCCCCGTGGGCCTTCACCGCAGCGTGGACTATGCTCAGCCCCAGGCCGCTGCCCCCCGCCTCCCGGGAGCGGGCCTTGTCCACCCGGTAGAAGCGGGTGAAGATATTGTACCTGTCCTCCTCCGGGATGCCTATGCCCGTGTCCTCCACGGTGAGCTGCACCTTGTCCTCCTTCTGCTCCAGCTTCACGAAGACGCTGCCCCGGTCCACGTTATATTTTATTGCGTTTTCTATGAGATTGAAGATTATGTGGAACATGTCGTCCACCGTGGCCATGACCACGCAGCCCTCCTCCAGCTCGCAGCGCAGCCGTATCTGCCGCTCCTTGGCCAGGGGATTTAAAAACACCAGGGCGTCCACCGCCACCTGCTTTACGTCCACCGGCTCCGGCTGGACCTGGATGTCGTCGTCCAGGCGGGACAGGTCCAGCAGCTTTTCCGTGGTGCGCTGGAGCCGCTCGGCCTCGTTGCCGATATCGGTGACGAACTCCCGCACCGTCTCGGCGTCGATGTTCTCGTTTTGCACTATGCTGTCGGACAGCAGGCGGATGGAGGCCAGGGGGGTCTTCAGCTCATGGGAGGCGTCGGACACAAAGCGGCGGCGCTCCCGCTCCGTGGCGTCCAGCCGCTGGGTGAGGGTGTTGAACTCGTTGCCCAGGTCCGTCAGCTCGTCG
>CALWVZ010000061.1 GCA_944385125.1 uncultured Oscillospiraceae bacterium | reverse complement strand
ATCGAGCGAGATTTGAAAACCCTTTCGGGCTTCAAATCTCGCTCATCTTTTTGGCTCCATTTTGCAACGGGCCCTTTCGGCTTGTCGAAGAAGGCATGCCTTCTTGGATAAAAGGTATTGCACTTCGCTGCGTCGCTGCAAACTCCATATCCTTCGCAGCGGCGAAAAACTCTGCGAGCCTGTCGATATGGTTTTGTGCTGCCGGTCCTTCAATCCATGTACTTCCTGAACACCTCCATCATTCCGGTGTCCAACATCAAGTTCTGGGAGACCATCTCGTACTCGGCCCCCTCCTTTTTGAGGGAATACCCTTCAAATTCCATGCTCCACTGATAATCTCGCTCATCCATCAGCGGCCCAAAATTGCCGTACCAGGAACACCAGGGGATATCATATCCCTCCAGCACCGACAGCAGGTCCTCCGCCGCCTTAAGGCCGGCCTGATAGTCAATGGTTTCGTTAAAGCCAAACTCCTGGGCCATAATGCAGCAGCCGGTCTGCTCCCGGAAATCGGCATATTCCCGGAAGCTCTCCTCCAGCCAATCTCCTGACTGGGTGATCAGGACGCCCTCCTCCACGGCGCTCACCTGGCCGTCATCGCTGATGAGCAGGGCCGGCACTCTCTCATCGGTGACAACGCTGCCATTACAGCTTATGGAGAGGCTGTAGTCCGGCGTCGAAATGCTGATGCGCTCCAGCTGGTACCAGCAGCCCTCCTCCTGAATCAGCTGCAGTACTCCGCAGTCTCTGTCCAATGTGCAGCTGAGTTCCAGGCCCTCATAGCTGCGCCACTCGCCGCCGGTACCGGCCTCATATACACCGGTGCATCCATTTTCGCCCTGGGCTTCAGTGCCTGCTGCCAGCTCGGCTGCCGCAAGACCATCCGCCTCCAGACGGAAAAGGCTGCTGCCATGAACCCGGCTCAGCTTTAGAGTAAAGGAGCTTCCCGCAGGAAAGCTGCCCGACAGGCTGAGAATGCCATTGTCCCTGTGAACAAAGCCGTTGATAACGTTTACCGGCCAGCTCTGAACACCGCCACTGAGGAAGTATGGGTGAAAGGCCTGGGCTACTTGGGCATCCGCCAGGCCCTGTACCGGGATACCCTGGGTGACCCCCAGCATATCCGCAAAGATAAGCCTGTCTGGGTTCACTTCCCGTATGGCTTCCACGGCCCTGAGCATGATTTGAGAATAGACCTGATCCGAGGGCTCCCCGTCATTGCCGTGGGGTTCGTTCAGGAGATTGAAGCTCAGCAGGCCGGAGGGCACATCTCTATAGTATTCCGCCATGAAGCGCCAGAATTCCACAAAGAGCTCCTGGGTCTCCCCGTCGCTCCACAATGTGATCAGGGAGTCGTCTCCCCCGGTGTTGAAACCGGGCATATCGTGCAGGTCGAAGCATACATGTATACCCTCCAGGGCGCAGTATTCCAGAAGCCGGTCCATGTTCTCCAGGAAGGCCGGGTTGGCTTTTCCGGTATCCGTCCCCTCAAAGATGCTGTTAAAATCCAGAGGTGCCCGGATAAAGTCGAAGCCCAGAGAGCCCAGGGCCTCTATTTCCTCCTGCTGGTACAGCATGCCTATTCCATAGCTTGCGCACCAGGGTCTGGCGGCCACGGTGCAGCCCTTCCAGTCCGGCAGCTGCTGCCAGGAGACCTCAGGCATAGCGGCAGCCAGCTCCATGGCTTGAGGGGACAGACTGCACTGCAGCTCCGCTGATGGCTCATACATGAAGAAGCGGGCATTTTCATACAGCCGCTCCACCGCCCGGATAGCATCTCCCCGCTCAAAGGGGCTGCCCAAATTGAGAGAATAGCTCTCGTCATAATCAAAGAAGGTCTTGCCGTTGCCGTAGGAGTTGTACTCCACAAAGCGTTTGGCGTTGTCCGCATAGTCCAGTCCGCAACGCCAGGAGTAATTCTCTGAATTGGCCAAAGTCTCGTTATAATAGGGTCGGAATATATCCGGCAGTAAGGGATAGTCCCAGTCCACCCCCTGGTAAAAATCTACCTCCGGGGCCGTGTAGTCCTCCAGGGGGATGTTGTATTCATAGCCGCAGGCGTCCAGCCCCAGGCACTCCGCAGCATAGAATAGGACCAGGGCCCCCTCCATGCGGCACATGGGTTCATCGGACTGCCTGTAGTTTCCGGACACCTCCTCCCAAGCAGGGAGCAGCTCCGGGTAAAGGCCGGAGACAAAGCAGTCCAGTATGCTGCAAAACTCCCCGTAGTTTATCTGGAGATCATAGTCGTCCCGGAGCTCATCGGGCACAAATCCCAGCTCAATGGCTTTTTTGATTTCCTCATCTCCGCCCCCCGTATCAGCCGCAAATTCCTGCTGTCCCGGGACCCGGTTCTCCGTCTCCTCCGGGCTGCCGGCACCGCAGCCGGTCAGCAGGCCCAGAAGCAGCGTCAGGCAGAGGCCTAAGCATAGGAGTCTAAGCACCTTTTTCATGGTGTATCTTTTCCTCTTCCTACAACAAAATTGAATTTTCTCCAGAGATCCGTGAATACATGTCATTTCTCTGAGACGTGTAATATAAAACAGTCCGCAGTATGCGGGCTGTTTTATACATATTATGCTCTTTTCTCCAACTCTCTTATGCCTTGACTTCCTTCTTGGCCTCCACATTGCGGATGACGAAGAGGACGGCCACGGTGAGCACGGCGCCCACTATGAAGCAGATGACGGCGTTCTGGACGAAGCCCGCCACTATGTAGGTGACGAAGCTGACGGCGGCCACGGTGATGGCGTAGGGCAGCTGGGTGGACACGTGGTTCAGGTGCTCCACCTGGGCTCCGGCAGAGGCCATGATGGTGGTGTCGGAGATGGGAGAGCAGTGGTCGCCGCAGACGGCGCCGGCGCAGCAGGCGGAGATGCCGATTATCAGCAGGCTGCTGGAGGCGGGGAAGATGGCGGTGACGATGGGGATGAGGATGCCGAAGGTGCCCCAGGAAGTGCCGGAGGCAAAGGCCAGGATGCAGGCCACCACGAAGATAACGGCGGGCAGCATGCTGTACAGGCTCTGGGAGGCGCCCATCATCAGGTCATGGACGAATACGTCGGCGCCCAGGGTGCTGGTCATGGTCTTCAGGGACACGGCCATGGTGAGGATGATGATGGGGGGGACCATTGCGATAAAGCCCTTGGGCACGCAGGCCATGGCCTCCTTGAAGCTGAGGACCCGGCGGGCGCACATATAGATAACGGTGAGCACAAGAGCTATGATGCCGCCCCAGGGCAGGCCCACGAAGGCGTCGGTATTGCCGAAGGCGCCGATAAAGTCCCCGGCGCACTCGGTGCCGCCCCAGGCATCCACGCCGAAGAAGCCGCCCACATAGATCATGCCCAGAGTGCAGGTGATAATCAGCACGATAACGGGGAAGATAAGGTCAAAGACCCGGCCCTTGGGATTTGCGGTCTCTTCTTCCTGGCCCTCCAGGCCGCCCAGCTTGCCTTCCAGCTGGGCCGTCATCTCGTGGATGCGCATGGGGCCGTAGTCGAACTTCATAAGGGTGATGGCGATGATGAACACAAAGGTGAGCAGGGAGTAGAAGTTATAGGGTATGGCCCGGATGAAGAGCTCTATGCCGCTGAAGCCGGCGTCCAGGTCTGCGGCCACGCCGGAGACGGCGGCGGCCCAGGAGGATATGGGTGCTATCATGCACACGGGAGCGGCGGTGGCGTCGATGATGTAGGCCAGCTTTGCCCGGGAGATGCGGTGGCCGTCGGTGACGGGGCGCATGACGGAGCCCACGGTGAGGCAGTTGAAGTAGTCGTCGATGAAGATGAGCACGCCCAGCACGAAGGTGGCCAGGGTGGCGCCTACCCGGGTCTTGATGTTTTTCTCAGCCCAGCGGCCGAAAGCGGCGGAACCGCCGGAGCCGTTGACCATGGCAACTATTATTCCCAGGATGACCAGGAAGAGGAAGATGCCCGCATTGTCGGCGATGGCGGTGATGAAGCCGGAGTTGAGGGCGGTGTCCAGAGCTGCCACGGGGGCGAAGTTTGCGCAGAAGAGAGCGCCCACCAGCACGCCGATGAACAGGGAGGAGTAGGCCTCCTTGGTGATAAGGGCCAGGACTATGGCCAGGATGGGGGGCACCAGGGCCCAGAAAGTACCGTACATCTCATGTACCTCCAAAAAATTAGTGACTATATTTTCAAGCGGCGGTCCCCCAGGGGGCGTCGGCCTTAAATATACCCGGGAAAAAGAAAAGGCCACGAACAAAGCAAATGCTGTTCATGGCATGAAACAAATCATTTTTCTCTGACAGCTCTCCGCTTCCGCGACAGTCCGCCGGATATTCTCCGTCGGCCCAGCGATACCTGCCCAGGAAAACAGATACCCTTCGGCGATGACCCCTTTCGCTCCGCGATTCCTGTCGCTGCAAGGGAGATACTATTGATCACCGCACCTCTATCATTTATAATTTTGCCACAATTATATAGCATTTGCTCTTTTTGTCAACAGGTAAAAGCTTCCTTGTAGAATTATCATAATTTTTGTATAAGAGCTCTGTGGAAAAACCTGTGGTTTATGTGGATTGTGTATAAAATATGAACAAATTTTTTGATTTTGCGGTCAACCAACAGCCGGGGGCGGGCTTTGGCCGTTTCAGCCGGCCCCATCTTCTCCTGCTGCTGGCTGTCCTGCTGCTGCTCTGGCTGGCCTTTTTCTTCTGCCGGAAAAGGCCCGGGCCCGGCCGTTTTCTGCTCCGGCTCTCCCCCTGGCTGCTCCTGCTGACGGAGCTGGGTAGGGCGGCTCTGCTCCTGGCTCTGGGGCTTTATGACCGGGGCCGCCTGCCTCTGCACTTGTGTACTCTGTCGGTCTATCTGTATTTCATACACATGCTCAGGCCCGGGAGGACTTTGGGGCAGTTTATCTATGCCTTCTCTCTGCCGGGAGCCGCCTTCGCTCTGCTTTTTCCCGACTGGGCCGACTATCCCCTGTGGCACTTTGTCAGCCTCAGCTCCTTCCTGCTCCACTTTTTGCTGCTGCTGTACCCGGTCACGGCCCTGGCTCTGGGAGATATCAGGGCGGATATCCGCCGCCTCCCCGGCTGCGCAGCCCTGATGCTGGCTCTGGCCCTGCCGGTCCTGGCTCTGAACAGACTGCTTGGGACAAATTACATGTTCCTCAGCTGGCCGCCCCCGGGCACGCCTCTGGATCTCTTCGCCCCTCTGGGCCGTCCCGGCTATCTGCTGGGCTTTGTCCCCCTGGTCCTGGCCGTGTGGGCCCTGCTCTACTCAGGACAGCTTATGCATTTTAGGGAAAAAGTGCAGGATCCTTCGGATCTTGAGGAAAATAATGGAACAAACCGGGGCAATGCGCCGTCATAAAAACATGAAAAGCGGCGCAGCCTGCGCTTTGCGGGGAGTGGGAAGATGTTGTACTATCTGATTTTTTACGGAGTGGATATGTTGCTGTGGTCGGCGGCCCTTGTGCTGATCCTGGCTGTAATCGTGCTCGTCAGCGGCCACCGCCTGTCCCTGGCCCAGAAGATATGGATACTCGTACTGGCCCTGTATCTGGCCGCAGTATATAACGTGGCCGGGGCCCCGGAGCTGCCCTACATCTATCCCAATTTCAACGTCAATCTCATCCCCTTCCTGGATATCCGCAGCGATGTATGCGCCTACCTTATAAATTCCGGGCTGAATATCATCCTCTTTATGCCCCTGGGTTTTATCCTGCCTTTGCTTTGGAGCCGCTTCCGCAGCAGAAAGCGCATCCTCCTCACAGGCTTTCTTTTCTCCCTGGCCATCGAGCTGTCCCAGCTGCTGAACTACCGCATCACCGATGTGGACGACCTTATAATGAACTCCCTGGGCGCCTGGCTGGGTTATGAGCTGGTGATGTTCCTCCATCGCCGCAGCTCCAAAGGCCTGCTCCTCTCCTCTGCCGACAGCGGGCGGCGGCAGCTTACAGTCATCGTTTTTACGGTGGTCCTGGTGATGTTTGCCCTGCGCCCCTATATAACCGCCTGGGTCGCCGAAATTATGCTGTGAAAAAGAAAAAATCTTCTTGACTTTACTGCGCCCGTGAATTATAATGGTCAAGCTTCAAAGTTAATATTTCTTTTTCTTGAGCAAACACGGAGATGTCGCGTAGTTGGTCGAGCGCGCACGATTGGAAATCGTGTAAGGGTCAAAAGCTCTTCGAGAGTTCGAATCTCTCCATCTCCGCCATTCGGGAGCAAGCGCCCTGGCGCTTGCTCCCTTTTTTACAGCCGTCCCTTTTGGGCACATTGAATCTGATGAAAGGAAGGTAGTTTTCTATGAGCGTTCCTGTGGACGATGCCGTCACCGGCGCAGTGAGCGATGCTGTGGGCGAGGCCGTAGGCGGAGCCGTGGGAGATGCCACGGAGCTTTTCACCACTCTTGGTATGGACGTGGTCACCGCCGCCGTGGCAGGGAAGATACTCTCGGCTCTCATCCTAACCCTGGTCTGTCTTGTCATCATAAAGATAATAACCAAGATACTATACAACATATTTGAAAAGACCCATTTCGAGCGGGGCATGAAGGACTTCCTTCTGTCCGCTTCCCGGGTCTCTATGTGGTTCATCGCCGCCATAATCGTGGCCACCACTTTGGGGATAGACGCAGCCTCCCTGGTGGCGGTGCTCTCCGTGGCAGGCCTGGCCCTGTCCCTGAGCATCCAGGGCATCATGACCAACCTCTTCTCCGGCATCACCCTGCTGGCCACCCGGCCTTTTCTGGCCGGGGACTTCGTGGAGATAAACAGCGTCTCCGGCACCGTGAGCACCATAGGCCTGTTCTACACCACCGTCACCACCCCGGATAATAAGAGCATTTCCATTCCCAACAATGAGATAACCGGCTCCAAGGTGATAAACTACACCCATGAGCCCATGCGCCGGGTGGAGCTGTTTTTCAGCGCCAGCTACGACGCCGCCACCCAACAGGTGAAAGAGGCCCTTATGGAGGCCATAAGCGCCGACGGCCGCATCCTGCTCCAGCCGGAGCCCTTTGTGGGCCTGCACGCCTATAAGGACAGCTGCATAGATTACGTGCTCCGGGTCTGGTGCAGAAGCGAGGACTACTGGCCGGTGTACTACTCCCTCAACGAATCTGTGCGGGAGAGCTTCTTCCGCCACGGGGTGGAAATGACCTACAATCACCTGAATGTACACATTTTGAAGGACTGAGCCCTATATACTGCAAACATACTTGGTCGGAGGGTGAGCTTCAGCTCACCCTCCGACCAGCTTTTATATTCTCTTTTACCTTTTGCCTATATCTTATCTCCGCCGATGTACACGGCCTTGCGCCTCAGCTGTTCATCGCAGAGGACAAAGTCCGCCAGCTTGCCCTCCTCTATGGAGCCTATCTCTGCCTCGCAGCCCAGCTCCCGGGCCGGGATGATGGTGGAGGAGTTTATGGCCATGGCCGCCGGTATGCCAAAGTCTATGGCGTTGAGCATGCACTTATACAGGTTGGAGGCGGAGCCGGCTATGGTGCCGTCGGCCAGCCTTGCGATATTGTCCTTGAGGAATACCTGCTGTCCTCCCAGCTCATACTCCCCGTCGGGCATGCCGCAGCAGCGCAGAGTGTCGGACACCAGGCAGATGCGTCCCGGGAAGAGCTTGAAGGCCGCCCTCACCGTGCTGGGATGCACATGGATGCCGTCGCATATGAGCTCCGCCACCACGCACTCCCGCTCAGAGGCGGCGCCTATGACTCCGGGCTTGCGGTGGTGGAGGGGGGGCATGGCGTTGAAGAGATGGGTCAGGTGCCGGGCTCCGCTGCGGAACACGGCGTCGGCCTGCTCATAATCGGCGTCGGTATGGGCCACGGAAACGGTGCAGAGTTTTGAAGCCTTCTCCGCAAACTCCGCCGCTCCCGGCAGCTCCGGGGCCACGTCCGCTATTCTTATCAGCCCTCCGCAGCCCTCGTACAGCTTTTTGAAGGCCTCAAAATCCGGGTCTCTCAAGTACTCGCCATTCTGGGCGCCCTTCTTTTTCTCGGAGAAAAAGGGGCCTTCCATCTGAATGCCCATGAGCCGGGCGCCCCCCGCCGGGCGCTCCTCCCGATAGCTCACCGCAGTGGCGAAGGCGGAGGCCAGCACATCGTAGGGCAGGGTCATGGAGGCGGGGGCAAAGGAGGTGACTCCGTTGGCCGCCAGGTATTTGCCCATGGTCTTCAGGCCCTCCAGGTCCCCGTCGGAGAAGTCCGCCCCGGAGTTGCCGTGGTTATGCACGTCCACCAGACCGGGGATCACATAGGCCCCCTCCAGGTCCAGTCCAGCCTCCTTGCTCTCTCCCTCATAAATCCGGGCAAAGCGCCCCTCTTCCACGGCGAATTCTCCATGGACGAAGGTGGAACCGTCAAAGATAAATGCGTTTTTGTACAGCATAGAAAGCCCTCCCTGTTCTAATTTTTTACTTTATTTTGATTCTATCACAGCCTATCTGCCGCCGCAATACCATCGAAAATCATTGCTAAAAAAAGAATAAAAAGAAGCTCCTGCTTATCGCAGGAGCTTCTTGAGAACACAAACAGAGCTATGATCAACCTTCGGCTTCGGCAAGCCACACGTTGCACCGCTGGGTCACGCCGTTGCACTCGGCTACAAGGACCACGCCGCCGGCTCTCGCCTTGTGTATGGACACCTCGCAGCTGTTATCGCCGGTGGATTCCACGGTGCAGTACTCGCCTGCATCGTCGCCTTCAATGTACCACTCCACCGTGACGCCGGTGACTGTGGCAGGCAGTACCTGAGCCGTCAGCGGGATGGGCGCATCGCCCACGCGCATCTGGAACTCTTCCCTCTCCTCATTGAAGTACATTATGCGTAT
>CALWVZ010000060.1 GCA_944385125.1 uncultured Oscillospiraceae bacterium | reverse complement strand
GCAACTCAACTTTAACCGATAAGGCCTTATCCTTCATCCTTTTTTTCAACTGTCCAATATGTATTGTACTCCTACAGGCAGACTTGGCCGGGAAGTATACTTCCCCTTGCGAAATGTGCCAGAATAGCGTATAATACCTTGTCCGGCGTCTCTGCATCCCGCAGCGGAAGCCGGAGCCACCCACCTGAACCTGAAAAGAGGTCTAGCATGAAAAGCGATAAGAAATCAAACGCAGGCCATGAGCTGCGGATCCTGGGGATTATCTGCATTGATATACTTATAATAAATCTTTCCGCCTTCCTTGCCATCATGCTGCGCATGGATTTCTCCATTGAGGATGTGGCTGTCCATGGTTTCCTCCGTACCCTGCGTATCGGAGCTCTGCCCGGCACCGTGAGCGCATTGCTCATGTTCAAGGTTTTTGGACTGTACAGCAGCGCCTGGGAATATGCCGGCGAGCGGGAGCTCATATCCATGGGGTTTGCCTCCATGTGCGCCTCCGCTTTGTATTACATGGCCGTAAAGCTTATGGGCTGTCTCTTTCCAAGAAGCTTCCCCTTTATTTACACAGTGGTGCTGTTCCTTATCATTGCCGCCTCCCGGGTAGCTTACCGGCAGGTGCGGAGGAACATCATCTCCCATAATGCGGGAAAGGACGGCAAGCTGCGCCGTACCATGCTCATCGGGGCAGGCGACGGAGCCGTCCTTGTCATCCGGGACCTGGAGAACAACCCCCACGCCAAAAACCGGGTGCTCTGCCTGATAGACGATGACCCGGCCAAAAGAGGTACCAGGGTCAGAGGAATAAAAGTGGTGGGCGGCCGGGATAAGATAGTGGAGGCGGCCAAACGCTACGATATCGAGGACATTATTTTCTGCATCCCCTCGGCATCGGACAAGCTCAGAAACGAGATACTTGAGATATGCAGCCGTACCGGCGCTCAGCTTAAGACCCTGCCGTCTCTGGACAAGCTGATAAACGGAGAACTCACCCTCACCCAGATAAAAAATGTGAGCATAGAGGACCTTTTGGGCAGGACCCAGGTACATACGGACAATGCGGCTATACGGGACAAGATACAGGGAAAGACGGTCCTTGTCACCGGCGGAGGCGGCTCCATAGGCAGCGAGCTCTGCCGCCAGGTCGCAGCCCTTTCGCCTAAGCGTCTCATAATATTCGACATCTATGAGAACAATGCCTATGACATACAAATGGAGCTGCGCCGCCGCTATCCCCAGCTGGACCTGGTGACCCTCATCGGCTCTGTGCGGGAGGAGCGCCGGGTGCGCTATGTGTTTGACGCCTACCGTCCCGATGTGGTCTGCCACGCCGCCGCCCACAAGCATGTCCCCCTGATGGAAGACAGCCCCGCCGAAGCCATAAAGAACAATATCTTCGGCACTTATAATGTGGCAAAAGCCGCCGGAGATTTCGGAACCGGGCTCTTTATACTCATTTCCACCGACAAGGCGGTGAACCCCACCAATGTGATGGGCGCTTCCAAACGCATGTGTGAGATGGTGGTGCAGTCCATGAACGGCCAGCACCGCACAAAGTATATCGCCGTACGCTTTGGCAATGTCTTGGGCAGCAACGGTAGCGTCATACCCCTATTCAGAAAGCAGATAGCCGAAGGAGGCCCGGTCACCGTAACGGACAAGAGAGTGACCCGTTTCTTTATGACTATACCCGAGGCTGTCTCCCTGATATTGCAGGCCGGAGCCTATGCCGAGGGCGGCGAGGTCTTTGTGCTGGATATGGGCGAGCCGGTGCGCATAGACGATATGGCCCGGAAAATGATCCGTCTCAGCGGATTTGAGCCGGATGTGGACATACAGATAAAATACATTGGGCTGCGCCCGGGGGAGAAGCTCTATGAGGAGCTGCTGCTGAAGTCCGAGGGCCTGCAGAAGACGGACAACAAGCTCATCTACATAGGCCACCAGGTAATGTACACGCCTCAGGAGATAGAGGAGAAGCTGGAAACTCTGAGAGGAGTGCTGTATGCCCCCAACGCCCAGGTGAGAGACTGCATGCTGGGAATCATCAGGGAGCCGGCGGACTTGATGTACGAGCCCATACCCGGGGCTGTGAATCCGGCGGATACCATTGAGGTTTGAGCGGTCGTTTCAATATAAAATGCGTTTATCCCCGCCGGAGGACCTTAGCGGCCGGCGGGGATTTTTAATAAAGTACAGGGCATAAGAAAACCGGCACGGGATATCCCGTGCCGGTAAAATGTTTCCTTGGCGTTTAAGCTTAGCCGCCGATAATGTCCTTGGTATCTCTGGCGATGACCAGCTCCTCGTTGGTGGGGATAACAAAGACCTTGACCTTAGAGTCGGGAGTGGAGATCATGATGTCCTCGCCCCGCTTGGAGTTGGCCTCCTGGTCGATGGCAACGCCCAGATAACCGAAGTAATCGCAGATGGCCTGACGGGTCTCGCGGCTGTTCTCACCCACGCCGGCTGTGAAGATGATGGCGTCCACGCCGTTCATGGCGGCCACATAGGAGCCGGCCACCTTGGCCACCCAGTAGTGGAACATGTCCAGAGCCAGCTGAGCCCGCTCGTCGCCCTTCTCGGCAGCGGCGTCCAGATCACGGAAGTCGGAGGAGACGCCGGAGACGCCAAGCACGCCGGACTTCTTGTTGAGGATGTTCAGCATTTCGTCAATGCTGAAGCCGTACTTATTCATAAGGAACTGGATAACGCCGGCATCCAGATCGCCGCAGCGGGTGCCCATGGGCAGACCTACCAGGGGAGTGAAGCCCATGGAGGTGTCCACGCTCTTGCCGCCGTCGATGGCGCAGATGGAGGAGCCGTTGCCCATATGGCAGGAGATGAGCTTCAGCTCTTCAATGGGCTTGCCCATTAGCTCTGCGCAGCGGGCGGAGACATAGCGGTGAGAGGTGCCGTGGAAGCCGTAGCGGCGGATACCGTCATTCTTGTAATACTCATAGGGAATAGCATAGGTGAAGGCCTTGCCTGGCATGGTCTGGTGGAAGGCGGTGTCAAACACGGCCACCATGGGAACATCGCCCATGACAGCCTTGCAGGCGTTGATGCCGGTGATGTTGGCAGGATTGTGCAGGGGAGCAAAGGGAGTGCACTCCTCCAAAGCGGCCATAACGGAATCGTCTATCTTCACGGAGCAGGCAAACTTCTCACCGCCGTGGACCACCCGGTGGCCGACGGCGTCTATCTCCTTCATGGAGCTGACAACACCGTACTCCTCACTGGTGAGCTTGTCGATAACGGCGGCTATTGCCTCGGCATGGGTGGGCATTGCCACATCCTCGTTAAAGACGCTCTTGCCGCCTATCATGGGGGTATGCTTCAGGTGGCCGTCGATACCGATACGCTCGCAAAGTCCCTTGGCTATGACCTGCTCGGTCTCCATGTCTATGAGCTGGTATTTAAGGGAGGAGCTGCCGGCGTTGATTACAAGAATTTTCATTATTTTGTTCCTTTCTATTGTAAATGTTCTTTCCCTTGAGTAAAATCAAATTTGAACTCTGCCTTATTCATTTTAATACAATTGGGGAAAAATGCAAGACCTTTTTGCCCATGGAGGAGTATGCATGAACATAATTGGGATAGTCTGCGAATATAATCCCTTTCACAAGGGCCATGCCTGGCAGATAGCCGCCAGCAGGGAAGCTTTGGGGGATGACTCTGTGGTTGTCTGCGCCATGTCCGGGGACTATGTGCAGCGGGGGGAGGCGGCGGTATTCTCAAAGTTTGCCAGGGCTGAGGCTGCCTGCCTTTGCGGGGCGGACCTGGTGTTTGAACTGCCCCTGCCCTGGGCCATCTCCTCTGCGGAGAGCTTTGCCCGGGGCGCAGTCTCCATGCTTGCGGCTCTTGGATGTACGCATCTCAGCTTCGGAAGCGAAGAAGGCTCCCTGGATAAGCTGGAGCTTTTGGCTTCCCAGCTCACAGGACCCGATATTATAGAAGAGATCAAGACAAAACTCAGCAAAGAGGTGAAGCTTTCCTTTGCTTCCGCCCGCCAAGCAGTGCTCCAGGAGCGGCTGGGGGATACCGCAGCCCTGCTGGATAAACCAAACAACATCCTCGCCGTGGAATACCTGAAGGCCATCAGACAGCTGAATACAGCTCTTATGCCCTATACCTTGGGGCGCCGGGGCAGCGGCCATGACGAGAAAGGGGACGGGGAGCTGCGTTCTGCTTCGGAGCTGCGGGAGATGCTGCGCCGAGGCGATGACCCGGGAGCGCATATACCGGCAGCGGCAATGGAGGTATTTCGCAGAGAGCTGGAGCAGGGAAAGGCCGCCCTGGATAAACAGCGCTGGGAGCTGGCGATAATGTCCCGACTGCGCATGCTGGAAGAGAAAGATTATCTGCTGCTGCCGGACGGTGGAGACGGAGCAGGGCAGCGCCTGTACTCTGCGGTGAGAACAGGCGTCTGTCTGGAAGAGATACTTGATTTGGCTTCGGCCAGACGCATTGCCCTGGCAAGAGCCCGGCGTATGTGCCTTTGCGCAGCTCTGGGCGTAAAAAAGGGCTTTTCCCAGGAGCCCCCGCCCTATGCCAGGCTCCTGGCTGCAAATGAGAGAGGACGGAAATATCTGCGAAACATTGACAATACAAGCACAATATCTGTGGTGACAAAGGCTTCCACCGTCAGACATCTTGGGGCTCCGATCCCGGAACTGTTCGCCCTTGGCGCATCTGCCCATGACATGTTTACCCTGCTCTATTCCTCTCCGGCGGAGAGAATGGCGGGGCAGGACTGGAGAACAGGCCCAAAAATTGTATAATTTACATAATTTTAATATTTTTTAAAAAATGAATTTAGTTATTTAGCGATATTGCAATTTAGCTATCCATAGTTCATAATCAAAATATCGTTACTGAGCTACAGGTGTTCGCAGTATGAAGACACCTGGCATAGTAAAAAACCAAACAGGAGGAACGAAAATGAAAAAACTTCTTGCACTTGCACTGGCACTGATCATGGTGTTTTCCCTGTGCGCCTGCGGCGGCGCTCCCGTTGCCGAAGCACCTGCTGAGGATTCTTCCGCTGCCGAAGACTCCTCTGCCGCCGAGGCTCCCGCCAGCGAAAACGTCGTTAAAATAGGCGTGTTTGAGCCCCTCACCGGCGACTCCGGCGCAGGCGGCAAGCAGGAGTACCTGGGCATGCAGTATGCCAACTACCTGACTCCCACCGTTGAAGTGGGCGGCGTTGAGTATACTGTGCAGCTGGTCCCCGCTGACAACGCTTCTTCCGCCGACCGTGCCCCCACTGCCGCCGCTCAGCTGGTTTCCGAGGGCGTGAGCGTGGTCCTGGGTACCTACGGTTCTTCCGCAGCCATTGCTGCCGGCCCCACCTTTGAGGGAGCCCAGATCCCCGCTATCGGCGTCACCTGCACCAATCCTCAGGTCACTGCCGGCAACGACTACTACTTCCGTATCTGCTTCCTGGATCCCTTCCAGGGCACCGTCCTTGCAAACTATGCCTTCGAGCAGCTGGGTGCCACCAAGGCTTACCTGCTGGGCGAGCTGGGCAACGAGTATGATAACGGCCTGATGAACTACTTTGAGGAGGCCTTCGTTGGCCTGGGCGGCACCGTTATCAAAGATAACTTCCCCCTTAACAACTCCGACTTCACCAGCTATCTGAACAAGGCCCAGGCCGAGGGCGCCGATGTCATCTTCTGCCCCGTCGCCATAGCCTATTCCACCCAGATAGTCGCTCTGGCCAAGGACATGGGTCTGACCACCCCCATCCTGGGCTCCGACACTCTTGACAACAACACCGTTCTTGAGGCCGCTCAGGGCAGCAGCGTTGACCTGCGTGTGTCCACCTTCTATGCCGACGGCGCCAACCCCGAGTTTGACGCAGGCTTCAAAGAGTTCATCAACTCCAGCTCCGAGAACCTGACCAATAACGGCGGCAACGACAACATCGCAGCCGTCTCCGTCATGGGCTACGACGCCTACTATGTGGCTCTGGAGGCTATCAAGGCCGCCGGCAGCATCGAATCCACCGCCATCCAGGCCGCTCTGTGGGATGTCCAGTATGAGGGTGTTACCGGCAACATCGCCTTCGATGATGTTAATGGCGACGCCGTCCGTGACACCGCCTTCATCAAGATCGCCGACACCGAGAATAACGTTTGGGTCTCCGGCGGCAGCCAGCAGGTCGCAGGCTGATAGAAGGCCAATAAATAAGTTCAAACCCATAGGCACTTGTTTTGGCGAGGGCTTTTGCCCTCGCCAAAAGGTGTTATCAGAAAGACCTGGACTGTCTCGCAAGGGGCCGCAGCTCGGCTCTTTACGAGGCAGTCCAAGTAACGAAAGGAAGAGAAATACGTGCAATTTGCTGTCTCCATCCTGCTGTCCGGCATCTCTGTGGGCGGCCAGTATGCTCTAATTGCAATAGGCTATACCCTGGTCTACGGCATACTGCGCCTGATAAACTTTGCCCATGGCGATGTTTTTATGACGGCCGGCCTTATTCTGGTGTATGCCTCGGCCACCATGCCGCTGTATGTATCCGTGCCGCTGATGATCATTGCGATAGCGGCGCTGGGGTTCTGCATCGAGCGAGTGGCATATAAGCCTCTGCGCAGTGCGCCCCGTATGTCCGTAATGATAAGCGCCATCGGCGTGAGCTTCCTCATTCAGAATTTTGCCACCTATTATACCGGCGGTCTGCCTCAGAGCTATCCCAGGCTGCCTTTCCTCAGCGAGTCCGTGATTATCTACGGCACCAGCACCAAGTGGGTCACCATTGTTACCCCCTTCCTTGTGCTTGCTCTGGTGGTATTGCTCCAGATACTTATCAACAAGACCAAGATCGGCCTTGCAATGCGGGCTGCGGCCAAGGACTTCGAGACCTGCCAGCTCATGGGAATAAAGATCAATTCCGTCATCAGCTTCACCTTTGTCATAGGCAGCACCCTTGCCGCTATAGGAAGCTTGCTCTACTTTACCAACTACACCCAGATAGTGCCCCTCTCCGGCTCCATGCCCGGATTGAAGGCTTTCGTGGCCGCAGTGTTCGGCGGCATCGGCTCCATCCCCGGGGCGGTCATCGGCGCGTTCATCATAGGCATCTGCGAGAACATTATCAAGGGAACCAGCTTCACCGTTTTCTCCGACGCCTTCACTTTTGCCCTGCTCATCATCATCCTGGTGCTCAAGCCCACAGGACTGTTTGGTGAAAAGGTCACCGACAAGGTCTGAGGAGGTGCTCTTATGTCTGCTGTAACACTTGAAAAGAAAAGCAAAAAGGGCTCCGCGCTGGCCTTCTTGGGCGTTCTGGCTATTCTGGTCCTGGTGATAGTGCTGGAAAACACTCTGGACCCCAACAAGAATATCATCGTCTTTACCGCCCTGAAGAAGGGTGCGGTCTATGCCCTGGTGGCGGCCAGCATGAACCTGCTCAACGGCTTTACTGGACTGTTTTCTCTGGGCCAGGCGGGATTCATGCTCCTGGGCGGATATACCTTCGCTATACTGACTATTCCTGTAGCCCAGCGCGACAGCGTATACTACATATTTGACGGTTCAGCCATCAACTTTTCCATCACCGAGGCCATGCAGAACCTGATGGGCGGCGGCGGTGTGGGCGGCGCCATCGGCTTTGTAATAGGCGCCGTGATCGCCCTCATCTGTGCGGGCCTTGTGGCCGCCTTCTTTGCCTGGCTCATCGGCTTGCCGGTGCTGAAGCTCAAAAGCGACTACCTTGCCATTGCCACTCTGGGCTTTGCGGAGATAATCCGCGCCATCTTCCAGTGGGAGTCTCTGGGCAAGGTGACCAACGGCGCCAATGCTCTGAAGAATTTTCCCACCCTTGCCAGCTTTAATATTACCAATTCAAACGGAGAAATCGTGCTGAGGCTCAGCACCTTTGTGGCCTTTGCCGTTTCGGGCATATGTATCTGGCTCATTGTCCTGCTTATAAATTCCAGCTATGGCCGGGCCTTCAAGGCCATCCGTGAGGATGAAGTGGCCGCCGAGGCTATGGGCATCAACCTGGCCAAGCACAAACGCATGAGCTTCATCATCAGTTCCTTCTTTGCCGGTATCGGCGGAGCGCTGCTGGCCATGTTCATGAACCAGGTCCAGGCCAAGACCTTTACCTCCACCATGACATACGAGATCCTTCTGATCGTTGTTCTGGGCGGTATCGGCTCCATCTCCGGCAGCACCATTGCGGCCTTCCTGTATATGGCCTGCAGCGAGTGGTGGCTGCGCTTCCTGGATGTGCCCACCAGCTTCAAGACTGCCGGCGGCTACTGGGCCTTTGTAATTATCCTCGCCCTTGCTGCTGTAGGCATCACCGTCCTGCTGGTGCTGCGCCGCCGCAGGGCAGGAGCCCGGAAGTTCACCGAAATGTGGAGCGCCTTTGTTCTGGGCGTGGTGATACTGGGCTACGATATCTATTACTATGCCTCCGCCACTGCCAAGGTGCCCTTCCTGAACAGCGGCTTCCGTATGGTGGTGTTCAGCGTTATCATCATGGTAGTTGTGCTCTTCTTCCGCAAGGGCCTGTTTGGCGATAAGGAGCTCTCGGATGTGTTCCGAAGCTTAGGGCGCATGAAGAAAACGGCCCCTGCACAGTCTGAAGGAGGTGCCGCAAAATGAGTGAAAACATACTTCGCCTGGACAATATAACCATGCAGTTCGGCGGCGTTATTGCCGTGAACGACCTGTCCCTGGAAGTCAACAAAGGGGAGATAGTGGCCCTTATCGGCCCCAACGGCGCAGGCAAAACCACAGCCTTCAACTGTGTCACCGGCGTTTATCAGCCTACCAACGGCCGCATTGAGTTTATGGGCAACACCATAGTGCGCAACCACCCAACGGGTAAAATGGCCAAGGAATACCTGGGCAGCCACGGCAGCCTGTTCACCGCCAGGTATGACGGCATGGACGACCCGGATGTTCTGAAGAAGATCGACAGGCTCCAGCAGCAGTGCACCGCCGAGATCGAGGAAGCGGAACAGCTCACCGTGGCGGAACTGGACAAGGT
>CALWVZ010000059.1 GCA_944385125.1 uncultured Oscillospiraceae bacterium | reverse complement strand
AGCCGCTCCTGCCAGCACAGCGCCATGCTGGCCCTCACCAGGGCATCCTTGGAGGACAGGCCATGCCGGAAAGACTGATCTCTGTTTTGGCAAACATCTGTGGGTTTGCCCTGATATTCCTGGCCGGTGGACTCATATACAAACTCTTGTCCCCTTTCATATGCTTCAGGAAAAGCCGCTGGGCCAAAATCTTGATGCTGCTTTTGTTTTCCGGCAGTTGCAGCATGGTGATATGGATAGGCGACCCCAACGTGCTCTACACCATGCTGGTCTTCTTCCCCTGTTTCCTCCTCATCGCTCAGGGGCAGCCGGCTCAGCGTCTGGCCCTGGCTGCAATATCCTTTTGCTATATCATGTCTGTATGCGCAATTATAGACAGCTATGTATACAGACTTAATTATTATGATTATATTGTCCGCCTGCTGCGTCCGGCAGTTTTCGGCGGCATATACTTTATGTTTAGGAATCGTCTGCCGGTGGAGCCGCTGAGGCTCTCTTCCGGGATGTGGAAGCTGATGCTGGGACTGTCCGCCATGCCTTTCTTTTCTCTCGTTGCCGTGGTGGGATTGACCTATTACCACTATGAATCCGTACTGGTGGACATCGTATCCAAAAACCAGGGGCTGGCGGTGCTGCCGGTAATGCTGCTGGGCTGCCTCCTGCTGCTCCGTGCTATACTGGCCCTGTCCGACTATGAGCGTTTACAGAGCGAGAGCCGTCTCTCTGCTCTGCGGGAGCTGTACTATGACTCTTTGCAGAGAGAGCAGAACCAGGTGCGCACTTTGCGCCACGATATGAGAAACCACATGGCTGTTCTCCATGGCCTGCTGGAGCGGGGAGAAACTGCCAGGGCTGAGGAATACGTGGGAGAACTGCTGGGCTCCCCCGCCCTGTCCGGCGGCAGGCGCATCTGCGCCCACCAGGCGGCAAACGCCGTTTTGTCCGTGAAGCTGGAGGAGCTGGAGAGGCTGGGCATCCCGGAAGATCATCAGGTGAGCCTGCCGGAGGACCTGAGCATATCTGATACGGACCTATGCGCCCTGCTGGGCAACGCTCTGGACAATGCTATAGAGGCCTGCGCCAAGGCAGAAAAGCCCGACGTGAAGCTGCGCTGCCGTCTTGACAAGGGCATGCTGATGCTCATAGTCTCAAACCCCTTGGCAGGAGACGAGAAAAATGGATTTGAAACCACCAAGACCGACGGGAAAAATCACGGCTTTGGCCTGCCGGGCATGGCGGAGATTGCCCGGCGCCTGGGCGGCAGCCTGGATACCTGCATCAAAGACGGGCGCTTTGAGCTGGTAGCCTGCATCCCCCAGCCCGGCAACGACTGAAGTTTGAACTTGGCCTGCGCCTGTGCTACAATGCAGGCGGGAAATGAGGTGTTGGGCATGAGGCTGTTTGCGGCCATAGAGCTAAACAAAGAAATGAAAAAAAGCCTGATGGATATCCAGGAACAATTTCGCTGTCTGGGTATAAGGGGCAATTACACCAGGCCGGAAAATCTGCACCTGACCCTGGCCTTTATTGGTGAATACCCTGAGCCGGATGAGGCGCTGGAGGCCATGAGCTCTCTGAGCTTCCACCCCGTGGAGCTGCGTCTCCGGGGCCTGGGTTCCTTCGGGGAGTTGTGGTGGGCCGGCCTGGAGGAGAACGCAGAGCTCCATGCCCTGGCACGGCAGCTGCGCCGTACCCTGGCCCAGGCTGGCATTCCATACGACAAGAAGAAATTTCTGCCCCACATAACACTGCTGCGAAAGCCTGAATACCGCCGGGCTCCCGACTTTTCCCAGATAGAGCTGCCCCGGGCCTCAATGATGGTCCAAAAAATATCCCTTATGCTCTCCACCCGGGGCAAGTGCGGCATGATATACTCGGAGCTTGGATTTGTGGAAGCCGGAGAGAGCTGAGTACCTGCCCCATATTCCAGGCAACCCCATCAAATTCTGTACGCTTTCTTAACGCACTATCTTAAGTCCCCGCTTGGAATCTGTGCTCCCCCTTCTCCTGCCGGTAACGATATGCGGCTTTTATTCGCCGCCAAAAATCGTTAAAAATTCATAGGCTGCCGGGTTCATCTCAGTCTGATGCTGTGCATAAGGTCGAAAAAATATTCATACCTTCCATGACGGCCCCAAAGGCGTTGACAGGACATTTTCCGGCAGCTATAATACTTTCAAAGTACAAAGCCGTACTTCAACAGTCACTTTGTGCTTTTTTTATATCCATTTCATTTATCGCCTTAAAGCGATAAACTTTTACAGTTCAATGTCAGAAACGCAAAAAACATGTTGGATCTTGGAAAGAGGTGGACACCCTATGGGACAGGAGCAGAGGCTAAGGATATACGACCCCGGTCTGGAGCATGACGCCTGCGGCATTGGGGCTATAGTTGATCTCAGCGGCAAGCCCGGCCACAGCACTGTGGACAAGGCTTTAAAAATCGTTGAGAAACTGGAGCACCGGGCCGGCAAGGACGCCTCCGGCGAAACCGGCGACGGCGTGGGACTTATGATACAGGTGCCCCACAAGCTCATGGTAAAGGCCGCCGCTGCTCTTGGCATCATTCTGGGTGGAGAACGGGACTACGGCGTGGGAATGTTTTTCTTCCCTCAGGACGGTCTCAAGAGAGCCCAGGCCAAGAAGATGATGGAGATAATCATCGCCAAGGAGGGCATGGATTTCCTCGGCTGGCGGGACGTACCCACCCACCCGGAGGTGTTGGGACAGAAGGCCCTGGACTGCATGCCCTGTATCTGTCAGTGCTTTGTGGCCAGGCCGGAAAACTGCGCCAAGGGCCTGGACTTTGACCGCAAGCTCTTTGTGGCCAGGCGGCTCTTTGAGCAGTCCAATGTTAACACCTATATCTCCTCCTTCTCCAGCCGGACCATAGTTTACAAGGGCATGTTCCTGGTGGGGCAGCTGCGGAAATTCTACTCAGATCTCACCGACGAGGACTGCGAGAGCGCCATTGCCCTGGTCCACTCCCGCTTTTCCACCAATACCACACCCAGTTGGCAGCGGGCCCATCCCAACCGCTATATACTCCACAACGGAGAGATCAATACCATCCGGGGAAACGCCGACCGTATGCTGGCCCGGGAGGAGACAATGCATTCCAGGCTTCTGGAGGCGGATATGGACAAGGTGCTGCCGGTGGTGGACCAGAGCGGCTCCGACTCAGCCATGCTGGACAACAGCCTGGAATTTCTCATGATGAGCGGCATTCCCCTGCCCAAAGCAGTGATGATGTGCATCCCCGAGCCCTGGGCCAACGACAGGAAAATGAGCCGGGAAAAACGGGATTTCTACCATTACTACGCCACCATGCTGGAGCCCTGGGACGGTCCGGCGGCCATAGTCTTTTCCGACGGCGACATTGTCGGCGCAGTGCTGGACCGAAACGGCCTTCGCCCCTGCCGCTGGTATCTCACCGACGATGAGCAGCTCATTCTGGCTTCCGAGGTGGGGGTGCTGGATATACCCCCGGAGAAGGTGCTGAAAAAATCCCGGCTCCAGCCCGGGCGTATGCTGCTGGCAGACCTGGCCGCCCACCGGCTGGTGGACGACAGCGAGCTAAAGGAGCACTATGCCTGTCAGCAGCCCTACGGCGAATGGCTGGACTCCCACCTGGTCTATCTCAGGGACCTGCCAATTCCCAACCGCAAAGTGGAAAAAGCCACCCAGCAGTGGCGGGACCGGCTGTACAAGGCCTTCGGATATACTTATGAGGAAGTGAAGGACGCCATACTGCCCATGGCCAGGGATGGAGCCGAGCCTACCTCCGCCATGGGGGTGGACACGCCGCTGGCGGTTTTATCGGAAAATCACCCTCCCCTTTTCAGCTACTTCAAGCAGCTCTTTGCCCAGGTGACCAATCCGCCTATGGATGCCATCCGGGAGGAGATAGTCACCGACACCACAGTGTATGTGGGCTCCGGCGGCAATCTGCTGGAGGAGAAAGCGGAAAACTGCACGGTATTGCAGATAAGAAACCCCATACTCACCTCTGTGGACCTGATGAAGATACGCTACATGAAGCGCCCCGGCTTTCATGTGGAGACTATTCCCCTGCTCTATTATAAGGGCTCTCCTTTGGAAAACGCCCTGGACCGGCTGTTCGTAAACGTGGACCGGGCCTACAAGAATGGGGCCAATGTTATAATCCTCTCCGACCGGGGAGTGGACGAGAACCACGTGCCTATCCCCTCCCTGCTGGCGGTCTCCGCTCTGGAAAAATACCTGGTACGCACAAAAAAGCGCACCGCCGTCTCCGTGATACTGGAGAGCGCCGAACCCAGGGATGTGCACCACTTCGCCGCATTGCTGGGCTACGGCGCCCAAGCCATCAATCCCTATCTGGCCCAGGAATGCGTGGAAGAGCTGGTGACTCTGAACCTGCTGGACAAGGACCCCAGCGCCGCCGTCAACGACTACAACAGCGCCATACTCCACGGCATTGTAAAGATAGCTTCAAAAATGGGCATCTCCACCATACAGTCCTATCAGTCCGCCCAGATATTCGAGTGCGTGGGCATAAATAAGGATGTGATAGACAAGTACTTTACCAACACTGTCAGCCGGGTGGGCGGCATAGGTCTGGAGGAGATAGGCCAGGCGGTGGAATGGAACCACAACCAGGCCTTTGACCCCCTGGGCCTGGGCTACGATACCACCCTGGATTCCGTGGGCGTACACAAACTGCGCTCCGGCCCGGACAAGGCCCAGCATCTCTACAATCCCCGGACCATTCTGCTGCTGCAAAAGGCCGCCCGGGAAGGCAGCTATGAGACCTTCAAAGAATACACCGCCCTGGTGGACGACCCCTCCCGCCCCCACGCCCTCAGAAGTCTGCTGGATTTTCGCTTTGACGAAAAGGGAGGCATATCCCTGGAAGAGGTGGAGCCGGTGGAGAGCATTGTGCGCCGATTCAAGACCGGGGCCATGAGCTACGGCTCTATCTCTCAGGAGGCCCACGAATGTCTGGCCATCGCCATGAACCGCATAGGCGGCAAGTCCAACTCCGGCGAAGGCGGTGAGGCGGCGGAGCGTCTGCTGGACGAGCGCTGCTCCGCCATAAAGCAGGTGGCCTCCGGCCGCTTCGGCGTCACCAGCGCCTACCTGTGCAGCGCAAAAGAGATACAGATAAAAATGGCCCAGGGGGCAAAGCCCGGCGAGGGCGGACATCTGCCGGGGAAGAAAGTATACCCCTGGATCGCAAAGACCCGCTGCTCCACTCCCGGCGTCACCCTCATCTCTCCCCCGCCCCATCACGATATCTACTCCATAGAGGACCTGGCCCAGCTGATATACGATTTGAAAAACGCCAACCATAAAGCCCGCATCAGCGTAAAGCTGGTGAGCGAGGCAGGCGTAGGCACCATAGCGGCAGGCGTTGCCAAGGCCGGGGCCCAGGTGGTGCTCATCTCCGGCCACGACGGCGGCACCGGGGCCGCCCCCCGCAGCTCCATCCACGGAGCCGGACTGCCTTGGGAGCTGGGTGTGGCGGAAGCTCACCAGGCTCTCATCGAAAACGGACTGCGCAGCCAGGTGGTTCTGGAGACAGACGGCAAGCTGATGAGCGGCCGGGATGTGGCCATCGCCTGCATGCTGGGGGCCGAGGAGTTCGGCTTTGCCACGGCTCCCCTGGTAGCCCTGGGCTGCTGCATGATGCGGGTATGCAACCTGGACACCTGCGCCGCCGGTGTGGCCACCCAGAACCCGGAGCTGAGGAAACGCTTCAGCGGCAAGCCGGAGTATGTTATAAATTTTATGTACTTTATTGCTCAGGAGCTGCGGGAGTACATGGCCCGGCTGGGACTGCGCAGCGTAGACGAGCTGGTGGGCCGCAGCGATCTGCTGAAGCTCCGGGACGAGCTGCCCGCCGGGCAGGCCTCTACCGTAGACCTGCGGGGACTGCTGGCTATGCCGGGCCGGTCCACCGCCGTCCACTTTAAACCGGAGGACGTCTACGACTTTCATCTTGAACGCACTCTTGATCAGAGCGTACTTATATCCAAGTTGGGAAAGAGCCTTAAGGGCAGGAAGTCCGGCTCCCTGGAGCTGGAGGTATCCTCCACCGACCGGGCCTTCGGCACCCTCTTCGGCTCGGAGATCAGCCGCCAGTGCGGCAACAGTCTGCCGGAAGACAGCTATGTGATACGCTGTCGCGGCGGCGGGGGCCAGTCCTTTGGAGCTTTTATCCCCAAGGGCCTCACCCTGGAGCTGGAGGGCGACTGCAACGACGGCTTCGGCAAGGGGCTCTCCGGCGGAAAGCTGGTGCTGTATCCCCCCAAGAGCAGCCGCTTCAAGCCCGGCGAGAACATTATCGCCGGCAACGTGGCCCTCTACGGCGCCACTTCCGGCAAGGCCTTTATAAACGGTATGGCCGGGGAGCGCTTCTGTGTGCGCAACTCCGGTGCCGTCGCAGTGGTTGAGGGCGTTGGCGACCACGGCTGCGAGTACATGACAGGTGGGCGCTGCGTCATCCTGGGGCCCACAGGCAAGAACTTTGCTGCCGGTATGTCGGGAGGCATTGCCTATGTGCTGGACGAGAAGCACGACCTATACATGCGGCTCAACAAGGACCAGGTGATGACCGACACCCTCACCGAGGCCCACGATATCGCCGAGCTGCGCTCCCTTATAGAGGAGCACGTGGCAGCTACCGGCTCTCCCAGAGGCAGGAAGATATTGGCCGCCTTCCACTCCTATATCCCCTGCTTCAAGAAGGTCATGCCCAGGGATTACGACAGGATGCTCCGCTCCATCGCCCAGTTTGAGGAAAAAGGCATGTCCCGGGAGCAGGCGGAGATCCAGGCGTTTTACGCCAATACCAGGACTTGAGAGGAGGCGGAGACATGGGTAAACCCACTGGATTTTTGGAATATCAGCGCAGCGAAGACCTGCGCCGGGATGCGGCAGAGCGTGTTAAGGACTGGGAGGAGTTCCATATCCCCCAGCCGGAGGAGGTACGGCGTCAGCAGGGCGCAAGGTGCATGAACTGCGGCGTGCCCTTCTGCCAGACCGGCATGGTATACGAGGGCAAGGTCTTCGGCTGTCCCCTTCACAATCTTATCCCCGAGTGGAACGACATGATACTCTCCGGCAACTGGGGCCACGCCATCAGCCGCCTCCACAAGGCCAACAACTTCCCGGAATTCACCGGCAGGGTCTGTCCCGCCCCCTGCGAGGCTGCCTGCATCTGCGGCATTTACGGAGATTCGGTGACCATCCGGGACAACGAGCTGAGCATTATTGAGGACGCCTTCCTCAACCGGCGGGTGCAGCGCCGCCGCCCACCCCAGACCTCAGGCAAAAAGGTCTGCATCGTAGGCTCAGGCCCGGCAGGTCTGGCGGCGGCGGACCAGCTGAACCATCGGGGCCATCTGGTGACGGTGATAGAAAAGGCGGAAAGGCCCGGCGGGCTTTTGATGTACGGAATACCCAATATGAAGCTGCCTAAGCGCATCGTTCAGCGCCGCATAGACCTGATGACCGACGAGGGCGTCAGCTTCGTATGCGGAGTGGATGCCGCTCAGCCGGAGGTCGCCCAAAGACTTCTGCGGGAATATGACGCAGTGCTGCTGTGCTGCGGAGCCGGCCTGCCCCGGCCTCTGGGCCTGGATGCCCAGGATATCGATGGTATATGCTACGGCACCGAGTACCTGAAGTCTGCCGTTGAACGGGCCCAGTTCGGCAGGAGCGACACGCTCTTCCCCAGCGCCCAGGGCCTGGATGTGGTCATCGTGGGCACCGGGGATACCGCCAGCGACTGTGTAGCCACTGCTCTGCGCCAGGGCTGCCGCTCGGTTATACAGCTGGTGCGCCGGCCCATGGAGGACTATCTGGATAAACAGGGACGTTTGCCCCTGGCCTATGCCCACGAGGAGGCTCTGGCGGTATTCGGCTCCGACCCCCGGCGTTTCGGCGTCAAGGTGAAGGAGCTTGTCGCCGACGGCGAGGGCGGGCTCAGCGGTCTTGTCACCAGTGAGGGGGACACTATCCCCTGCCAGCTGCTCATCGGTGCCACAGGCTTTACCGGCTGCCGGGAGGATGTGTGCCGGGCCTTTGGTGTGGATATGGACAGGACCGTGAAGACTCCCAAGGGCAGCTATGCCACCAATGTGGACAAGGTCTTTTCCGCAGGAGATATGCGCCGGGGTCAGTCCCTGGTGGTATGGGCCATAGCCGAGGGCCGCTCCGCCGCCGCCGAGATAGACGAATACCTCATAGGCTACACCAATCTGGTGCGCAGTATCTGAAAAACATACCTCACCGATATTAATCAAGGACCCGTCGCAAAATGCATTTTTTAGGCCAAAACTGGAAAAATGTGCATTAAAAAAGTTATCGGGAACCGCCATTTTGGCAGGCTCTCGATAACTTTTTCTTTGAGCTATTTTTTCAAAATTCTATTTTGCAACAGGTCTTTACAATGTCTACCGCATTTCGGACACAACGATTTTTTACTATATCACAAAATTGGCTATGGTCATTTCTTGTTTTTCCTGTATAATTCAAAGTAGGATCGAAAATCACATAATTTGCCGGGCCCGGGCCGGTTCTGCCGGGGCCGAAAGGAATAAATATGCACGAATTGAGTATAGTCACCTATGTTATACGGCAAGTTCAGGAACTGGCCGAAGAGCATCAGCTCAGTAAAGTGAGCTCCGTTACCCTGGAGTTCGGCGAGGTATCAGGCATAGTCCCGGAATACCTGGTGGACTGCTGGAACTGGTACGCCAAAAAGACGCCCCTGATAGAGGGGGCGCAGCTGCTGACCGAGACCATCCCCGCCGTAACCTGGTGCGACGGCTGCAAGAATAGCTATCCCACCTTGAAATACGGCAGGACCTGTCCCTACTGCGGCAGCGGGGAGACCTGGCTGCAGCAGGGCAGCGAAATGAACATAAAGCAAATAGAGGCCATGGATAAGGTACAATAAGTTTCGCAAAAATAAAGAGGCATGGTTTGCAGATCTCTGGTAGAATGAAGTTGCGACACAAACATTCGAAAGGAGACAGCAAACCATGTCCGAGAAGATTGTACAACTAAACGAAGAAGTAATCAAGGGGCAACTCAAGGAACTTGTACGAGGCAGCGTGGAGGAAACCCTCAACGAGCTGCTGGAGGCCGAGGCGGAGAAGTTGACCCAGGCAGCACGATACGAACGCAATGAGCAGCGCCAGGGCTACCGCAGCGGCCACTATAGCCGAAACCTCACTACCACTTCCGGGGATGTCACCCTCAA
>CALWVZ010000058.1 GCA_944385125.1 uncultured Oscillospiraceae bacterium | reverse complement strand
TCTCCAGCATAGCCTCGTCATCCTTGACTTTGAAGGGATGGTTCTTGAAAGGATGCAGCTCAGATAGCGGGATTTCCCGTACTTTTTCCAGCTTGGCATCCTGGCGGCTTTCTTCGGTGGAAAACAAGTCATCGTATGGAGCCAGCTCTACTTTTTTCGCGCTGCTTTTCAAGCCTCAATACCTCCTTCGTCAGACTTTTGTACCCCTCGGCCACCTTGCCATTGGGGTCATGGGCAAAGATACTCTTGCCCTCGGCACTGATTTCCTTTGCCCGGACGGAATGGGGAATCTCGGTGCCGAACACCTTGATTTTGCTGCCGTAGGTCTCTCGCAACAGGGCGGCGATTTCCTTAGCAAAGTTGGTGCGGTTGTCCACCATTGTCAGCAGGATGCCGTCGATTTGGAGCTTGGGGTTGATTTGCCGCTTTACCTTACTTACCGTGGAGAGCAGCTGTTCCAGGCCCTTGACGGGCAAATACTCCGCCTGGACGGGGATGATGATCCTGTTGGCGGCTGCCAGAGCGTTGACCGTAAGCATACCCAGGGATGGCTGGCAGTCAATCAGGATATGGGAATACTGTCCCTTCAGCGTGTCCAGATACTGCCGAAGGATGGTCTCACGGCTCATGGCATTCACCAGAGAGACCTCCATACCGGAGAGCTGGATGTCGGCGGGCATCAGGTCAACGCCTTCCGGGTGGTGCAGGATACCCTCACCGGGGCGCAACGGCTCGTCCATCAGGATACGGCCCATCGCGTCGGACAGGGTAAAGGGCAGCTTGTCCGGCTGGGGGTGGCCCAGGCTGATAGTCAGGCTGCCTTGTGGGTCCCCGTCAATCAGCAGCACTTTCTTCCCGGCCTGCGCCAATCCAACACCCAGGTTTTCACAGGTCGTTGTCTTGCCGACGCCGCCTTTCTGGTTGGCGATGGCGATGATTTGCGTGTTCATAACAATCACCTCGTTTCTGATTGGTGTTGTCATGTGCCTGCACAGCAGTTCTGGAAATGACAAAAGCCGCCACTTGAAACAAGTGACGGCTTCGCATAAATCCAATATTCTACTGTGTTTGAAATCAAAAGGCTTTGAGTTCCTTTCTGCTATTCATTTGTCGTTAATGAAACACCTCCTATAATTCGACTTATTTCAGTATGATTTTTCGGTTTGGAAAAGGATGAAAAAATCAGACTGAAAACCTCAAAACCCTTGATCCTACGGGGCTTTTCCGGTTTGTCGTAATTATACCGTAAGGGCACAGCTGTGCCTCCCTTCTGGTATCAAACGGTGTTCCCATGAAGCAGGTGCAGGAATGGCTGGGCCACAGCGACTTCTCAACTACCGCTAATATATATTCCCATCTGGAGTATTCGGCGAAGCAGAAGTCCGCTGAGGCGATGACCGAAGGCCTGGGCCTGGCCCTCTCTGTTCTGCTCTAAGGGCCTGTTTTAAGCTCAGGTTCCCATTTTTTTGCAGAAGAACAAAGTGTAGAACAAAGACAGAGGCGACCAGGGGGCGGTTTGAAAAATGAATAAAAAAGGCCTAAAACAGCATTAATTAAGCCGTTTTAGACCTGATTTTTGGCGGAGGGTAAGGGATTCGAACCCCTGTGAGCTTGCGCTCTAATGGTTTTCAAGACCACCCCGTTATGACCGCTTCGGTAACCCTCCATATTAAATTCTGGACTTTTTGAGAAAAAGACCAAGAAAAACAAACGAGAAAAAATGTAGAACAGACAAGAGAACAAAGAGGAAAAACTGAAAGCTAAAAACCCGGAAAGCCTTGAAAAATCAAGGAAAAATCGAACGGTGAGCTGGGGAAACCCAGCGGTTTTCAAGATCACCCCGTTATGACCGCTTCGGTAACCCTCCGTACTTGGTTTGGATAAAGTTCATCCCCTGCCATGGCAGGGGATGAACTGGCGCAGAAGGAGGGATTTGAACCCTCGCGCGCTTTATACACGCCTACTCCCTTAGCAGGGGAGCCCCTTCGGCCTCTTGGGTACTTCTGCATAACGCCGACTTGCCAAAGTATAATAGCACAGAGCGGGCGCTATGTCAATAGCTAATCAGCGAAAAAGACTGGTGAGGGACATATCCAGCGTGGCATAAAAGCGGGAGATATGGATGGCGTCTACCAGGGCGTGGTTGCACAGCACCGTCACGGGCAGCAGCAGCCTGTCACCCTGGCGGAAATACTTCCCCCAGCTTATCCGGGGATTACTGTCGGCAGGACAGGGCACCGGCTGGACAAGGGCGGAATAGCTGATAAAGGGCATGGAGCTGACAAACAGAAGGGAGTCGACCTCCTCACCGTCGTCAAGGCTGGGCTGCTTTACGGCAAGGGCTTGGGCTTCCAGCGCCTTGGGGAGATATTCCCTGAAGCTCATATTACTCTCCAGCACACAGTAGCAATAGCTGCCGTCCTCCAGGGCTTCGGTATGGGAAGTCTGGCACCAGTCATACTGAATTATACCATTATCCCTTATCCTTTGGCGAAACTCCGGCACACCGTTGGCAGCCTGGGCAACGCAATAACAGAGGGTGAGGAAAAAGGGCAGGCCCTCTTTTCGGGTCTTTGCCACAAAATCCGTTACATCCACATCCACTGTCATTCCAACATAGGGGTAGGCCAGGGAGCGAAAGTAATCAAAATGCTTCTGCCGGGGGTATTTCTCCATATCCAGCACCCTATAGTCCATGGTTATTTCCTCACTTTCCCACACAAAATCTTTCAAATATCCTGTCTGTAACATCCTGATGGACACTGCGGCCGGTCAATTCACCCAGGGCATTCATTGCCCCTTCCGTCTCTGTGAGCACAATGTCCGGAGTGGCGCCGTAGTCCATCGCCTCCAGCGCAGCGCCCATGCTTTCCAAAGCCCGGGAGACTGCTTCGGCTTGGCGGGCGTTGGTGAGTATTTCCCCTGCGGGCACTTGGGGCAGGGGGAACATGAGCTTTATCTGTTCCTCCAATTCCTTGAGCCCTTCGCCGCTGACAGAGCTAACCGTGACAACCGGCAGAGAGGTCTCCGGCGGCTGCCGGCGGAGCTCCAGGTCGCTTTTGGAGATGACTACCAAAGCGTGGGGAGCGCAGGCTGCGGAGCGGAGCAACTCTTCCTCCTCCAGACTGGCTTCGCAGTTGCCGTCCAAAACAACAATGACCAGCTCTGAATCCTCCATGGCCCGGCGGCTGCGCTCCACTCCCAGAATCTCCACCCGGTCGGCGGTGTCGTGGATGCCGGCGGTGTCGCTGAGCCTCAGACAGAGGGAGCCCAGGTTCAGCTTCTCCTCTATGGTGTCCCGGGTGGTGCCAGGGACGTCGGTGACTATAGCCCGGTCATAACCCAGCAGGGCGTTCAGCAGGGAACTTTTCCCGGCATTGGGCAGGCCCACGATGGCGGCAGGGATGCCGGAGCGCATCAGCTTTCCCCGGCTGAAGCTGTCCAGCAGCTGCCGCAGCTGCAGCAGGGCGGAGCCTAGCTGCTCCCGGTAGCTCTCCAGACGGAAGTCCTCGATGTCCTCGTCAGGATAATCCAGCACCGCATGGTAATGGGAGCTGATGTCCGCAAGAGCGGAGTATATGGACTCTATCCTGCGCCCCATGGCCCCGGACAGCTGCCCTGCGGCATTTTTGGCATAGTCGATGGATTCGGCGTCTATGATATCCGCCACAGCCTCGGCGGCGGTCAGGTCCATACGAGCGTTGAGAAAGGCCCGCTTGGTAAACTCTCCGGGAAGGGCATGGCGGGCTCCCAGCTTGAACAGCTCCTCCAGCACCGTTCTCAGCACCACAGGCGAGCCGTGGCACTGGAGCTCAGCGGTGTCTTCCCCGGTGTAGCTGTGAGGACCCCGGCTGACGGTGCAGAGACACAGGTCCAGGAGCTCCCCGGAGCTGCTGTAGAGATTCCCGTACACAAGGCTGCGGTCCCTGCTCTGGGACATGGGCCTGCCGTTCATGGGCTTGAACAGGGCGTCCATGAGCGGCAGGCTCTCCGGCCCTGACAGGCGCACTATTCCGATGGCGGCCACCTGGGAGCCGGTGGCTATGGCTGCAATGGTATCTGACATGATTCAAACCTCGATAATATCCAATAATTCCAGGGGACTGCGTATTACCGCATCCGGGGCAAGGGCCTTGCCAAAGCCGTAAGCCGCATGGACAAAGGGGAGAGCGGCGCTGCGGGCGCTGTCCTCGTCCATGGCGGTGTCCCCCACATATATGGGGGAAGAGAGCCCGTTGCGCTCCGCCACCAGGCGGATGTTTTCGCCTTTGCTCAAGCCGGTGGCGCCGGAGCACTCAAAGTCGGATATATACTTCCCAAAGCCGGTGTATTCCAAAAAGCACTGGATGTATCCGTCCTGACAGTTGCTTACAATGTATAGACCAACAGCCTGGCTGAGGGAGCGGAAGAGCTCCTCCACTCCCGGATAGAGCAGGCCGCCGTGGCGGGAGATGTAGGCGCACTCCATGCTGAGACAGCGGCCGCACACCGCCTCGGCCTGAGCACCGTAGGGGGCAAAAAGACTGGCGGCTATCTGGGAGGCGGTCATGCCCATGATGCCCCTGATGTCCGCTTCTCCAGGTTGTATGAGCCCGCCGTATTCCTCGGCCAGGGTGAGGCTCCAGCTCTCGGCCACAGAGCGGCAGGAGTCCCACAGGGTGCCGTCCAAATCAAAAATCACAGAGTCCGCAAACAAAAAATCAACCCCAAAGCATAAAATACAGGCCGGAGGCAACAACTATATGATATAACAAAAAGCCTCCCGAGGGAAGCTTTTTGTTTTGATATTATGCGATTATTTTACAACATTTTACAGCTCACAGTTTTTCGGAGCGGGCGGCACGGGCGGCGTTCTCATCTTTGCGCTCGGCCACAAAATAGCTCAGGGACAGCAGGCTGTCAGAGAAGTGGACATTTTCCACCAGAGTGGGGCTGTTGGGCTCGGTGAGCTCCACATTGGTGAAGTTCCAGATGGCGTCCACCCCGTTGGAAGTGAGAGTGTTGGTGACGGCTATGGCCACATCTTTGGGGACGGTGAGCACCGCCACGTCCACATGGTTGTTCCGAAGATACTCCACCAGATACTCCATGCTGTATATGGGCACGCCCTTGAAGCTGGTGCCGATAAGGGCGGGCTTGATATCAAAGGCGCATTCCAGCTTGAAGCCCCAGTCGCCGAAGCAGAAGTTGTCCATCAAGGCCCGGCCGATATTGCCCACGCCGATGAGCACAGCCTTGAAGCCCCTGTCAATGCCCAGAATGGAAGCAATCTGCGTGCGCAGGGCGGGGACATTGTAACCATAGCCCTGCTGACCGAACTCGCCGAAGCAGCTGAAATCCTGACGGATCTGGGAAGGGGTCAGGCCAAGCTGCTGGCCCAGTTCAAAAGAAGAAATACGGCTTATTCCATTTCCGGAAAGCTCGTCCAGCTTGCGCAGGTACCTGGGCAGCCGCCGGATAACATTGTTTGATACCTTGAGTCGCTTCAAAATAATCTCTCCTTATAAATGCCGGAGGGGAAAAGGCGCCCTGCGGCATAACTCACTTTCCAACTATAGCATAAGTAAAAAACTATTTCAAGGACAAAAATTATCAAAATAGTTAATTTTTTAATTATGACAGCCGTTTTTTTGCACAATATTTGGAGATAGTTTTCTACATATCCTACAAGGAAACAGGAGGGACGCCGGGCCTCGGGCTTATGAGGAGCCAAGGCTTGGCTATTGTAATATTCCATGTTCGGATGTAAAATAGACAGTGCGGGCGGAAGAACTCCGCAGCGGGAGGAAAAAACGTGACAGAGTATATACGCAAGGTAAATTACTACGAGACGGACAAAATGGGCGTCACTCACCACAGCAACTATGTGAGATACATGGAGGAAGCCAGGGCGGAACTCTTCGACCAGATGGGCGTGAGCTATGAACTGATGGGCAAAGCCGGGCTTCTGCTGCCGGTAGCCGAAGTGGAGGGAAAATATCTCCACAGCAGTACCGCCGGGGACCGGCTGCGCATAGAGGTGCGGACTCTGGAATATACCGGGGTGCGTCTGGTGTTCGGGTTCAAGATGTATGGAGAAAAGGGCGAGCCGGTGTTCACCGGGAAGGTGACTCACGGCTGCTCCAACGCTCAGGGGCACCCGGTGATAATGAGAAAGTTTTCCCCGGAGCTGGACCTGCTGTTCAAGGCAATGGCCGAAAAAGACAAGGAGGAATAAACATGGTCATATATTTTACCGGCACAGGCAACAGCCGCTTCTTGGCCAGGGTCCTGGCCTCAGCTCTGGAGGATGAGCTGGTGTCCGCCCCGGAGCTGATAAAGCAGAACAAAACCGGGGACTTCAGGTCGGAAAAGCCCTGGGTCTTTGTGAGCCCCACCTATGGCTGGCAGCTGCCCAGGACCTTCCGACGCTTTATTGAGGAGAGCCGCTTTGAGGGCTCAGCCCAGGCCTATTTCATTATGGACTGCGGCAGCGGAACCGGAAACGCTGGGGAAGGGCTTGAAGAGCTCTGCGCCGCCAAGGGCTTTGAGTTCAGAGGCATGGCGGAGATAAAAATGCCTGAGAACTATATTGCCGTCTTTTCCGCCCCGGACGAAAAGACAGCGGAAAAGCTGCTGCATATAGGGGAGAAGAAGGCCCTGAGGGCGGCGGAACTGATAAGGGCGGGAGAGCTCCTGCCGCCCCAAAAGAGCGGGCTGTTGGGCAAGTTCCTCAGCGGCCCGGTGAATTGGGGCTTCTACCGCTTTACCATTGGAGACAGGAAATTCCGGGCAACGGATGCCTGCATCTCCTGCGGACAATGCGCAGACAACTGCATGGTGAACAATATCAGAATTGAAAACGGACGCCCGGTGTGGCAGGGCAGCTGCATCCACTGCATGGCCTGCATATGCCGCTGCCCGGCTGAGGCCATAGAATACGGAAAGCATTCCGTGGGCCTGCGCCGCTACTACTTGAACTGACACAGAAAAAATACCGTCCCCGGACTGCGGTACATCCGCTCTCCGGGGACGGCATATTTCTGCCTGATATCAGGAGCCGGGGGTGGGGGAGACCACCTTGCCCATGTTCCACAGGTCGGCGGCGCTCTGGGCGGCGGCTTTGCGCTCCTCTTGGCTCTTGTAGGCTATCTCGGCGGTCTGACAGCCGCAGTCCATGCACATGACGTAGAAGCACCAGCCGTTCTCCTCTTCCAGCAGGCCGGGATGGCCGCAGACGGGGCAGTCCTGCAAATTGATATCCATAAAAAGGTCCATAGCAATTCTCCTGTTTAAACACTTGCCGCCGCAGCTGTGGCGGCTAATCAACGGACAACATGATACAACAGCCCCATCGGTTTTGTAAAGGGGGAAATTGCTCTCAGGAGAAAAGTGCGGAGCGACAATTTTCCTGCATACTCCGGGACAGGTAAAGGTTCTCGCCCGGCTGCGGCAATGTATGGTCCCGGCGAATGTGTTTAGAACCTTGCTTTTCCCCATCCGCTTTAAGCCGGAAAGAGCCGGCTATTCTGCCATTCAGTCCGGCAGGTATTCACGCAGGATCTCCAGCACAGGCTCGTCCCAATAGAAGTCCCCATGACAGACATATCCGCTGTCCGCAGGCTGGGAGATGTTTTCCTCCAGAGCTGTTTTATAAACAATGGGGCCCCAATTAGCATGGAAGTCGGTGAACATGGTCCAGCCCATTTCGTACTCCTCCAATATCTCCATGCAGCAGCGTATGTAGGCGGTCCTGTCCTCAGTTGGCATGGACATTGGGTAGCCGAACTCCGACACCCACATAGGCGTGCCGGTCTCTTCTCCCCAAGCTGCCCAGCTCTCCACATAACTGCGGATGCTGGAGGGAGTCTGTATATATTCGTTGGACTGCTCAATATCAAAGGAGCCGTCGGAGTGCACATTTATTGTGGACAGAGGCGGGACCTGCCCTGTCCATGCAGAGCTGCAAGGAATATTTATCACTTGCCTCTCGTCCTCTACATAGCGCCATGTGGTGCCCATCTCACCGGGAAGATTATAAAATTCCTGGTGGAGCTGGGTTTGCTCTGCGGGGAAACTGAGAGAGATGTTGGACAGTATTACCATGGTGCTGTCGTCTTCGCATTGGCATCCCAGTGTCAGCTCACTGACATCTCTGTCCAGAGTGACCGTAAAGGGATAGCCGGCAAGATGGACGTAATAGTCTCCGTCACGGCGGATAAAGTAGGGGCTGGATTCGTCCAGGCTGTTGCAGTCCAGCCGGGCTATCTCCTCTCCGTCTGCCCACATAACAAGCTCCAGGTCAAGTCCTACCCCGTCAGCCACGTTCATCAGAAAGCTCAGCTCCGTCCCGGCAGGAAAGTCACCCAGAATGCCGGTCACCTCACCGTTGGCGTACATTCGTCCGTTGGCGGCCCTGTTGTGGGGAAAGCCCATCAGGGTTGGAAGATCTGCCGTATACAGCTCAAAACCCACAGTGGTATCAGTTTCCCGGAGACCGTCGCAGGGACTGTTGAAAAAGGCGCCGGCATAATCATCACACCAAAGGTTTGAGAGCACACCCCGGTCTTCGCTGCTCTTGCGCAGCCCGTCCCTCAGTTCCGTGGTCAGAGCCACCAGTTCCTCTTCTGAAAAGTAGTTGCTGTCGGATTCACCCAGGATATAAAAACTTAAAACGCCGCTGGGCACATTGGCATATCTCTCACTGAAAAGCTCCATCAGCTCTATGGCTTGGCGGCGATGCTCAGGGTTATCAAGTATATCCCCGTTGGGGCCGCCTCCGGCATATCCGGGCACAGAGGCAAAGTCCCAAATAATGTGGAGCTTGCGTTCTATGCACCACTCTATTACCCGGTCCAGATTTTCCAGATAGTTAAGGTCTACAGTTTCAGTTTCATCCGAATAATAATATTCGCACTCATAGCCGATATGGACAGCATTGAAAGCGGCTGTATCGGCTATCATGTTGATGAAATGGCGCTGTATAAAGCTGCTGCCAAAGAGCTCTTCATACATGACGGGCTTCAATATCATTGCGTGGGTGGGAGGCAGCTCGTCAAATGAGGGCCAGTCTTCCGCCATTTCCAGATAGCTGGGGTCGATACTGTTTTTTGTCGCCTCGCTCAAAGGAACATAATTGGGACGGTATTCTTCCGAAGTCTGCGCTGTCTGAGACGATTGGCTGCAGCCGGACAGCGCCAGCACCACACAAAGCAGCAAAATGAGCCATTGTTTAGACCTCATAGCGTACCCCCGTTAGATTTGATATGATCAAGTTATACTGATTTTCGGTCCTCACTACAAGAGCTTATGTGGGGCAGCCGAAAGCAAAAACATGGTCTGCATGCTATCTGAACAGTGAAAAGGGCTTTTTACTGTCAGGGAAGCTGCAGACCATGTCCGTTATAAATATGCGGATGGATTTAGACGCAGAGCTTATCCGATGATTTCATATGGATAGTCCCCGGCTGCGCTGCACCACTGCCGAGATCGTCCCGGATATCCTGCTCAGCTAAAGACGGAGAGGAGGAAGCCGGCGGCGATGGCAGAGCCGATGACGCCGGCCACATTGGGGCCCATGGCGTGCATCAGCAGGAAGTTTGTCTTGTTGTACTTGCGGCCCAC
>CALWVZ010000057.1 GCA_944385125.1 uncultured Oscillospiraceae bacterium | reverse complement strand
AGCAGATACAGTCCGCCATTGAGAACACCCCCAAGCTCTTCCCCGCCAAGGCCAGCGTGGCCTGCCAGGGGGTGGAGGGGGCCTATTCCCAGCTGGCCTGCGAGAAGCTCTTCCGCCTGCCGGGCATCTTCTACTTCAGCAATTTTGACTCCGTCTTCTCCGCCATAGAGAAGGGCCTGTGCCAGTACGGGGTGATACCCCTGGAAAACAGCACCGCCGGCTCCGTGAACAAGGTCTACGACCTGATGATGCGCCACAACTTCCGCATAGTGCGCAGCGTACGGCTGAAGGTGGACCACAACCTGCTGGTAAAGCCCGGCGCCAAGCTCTCCGACATTAAGGAGATATACTCCCACGAGCAGGCCATAAACCAGTGCGCCGGATATCTGCAAAAGTTCAGCGGGGTGAAGATAATCCCCTGCGAGAACACCGCCGTGGCGGCAAAGTACGTTGCCCAGTCGGAGACTAACGACGTTGCCGCCTTGTCCTCCCGCTCCTGCATGAAGCTCTACGGCCTGGAGTGCCTGGAGAGCTCGGTTCAGGATATGGGCAACAACTTCACCCGCTTCATCTGCATCTCCAAGGACCTGGAGATCTATCCCGGGGCCGACCGCACCAGCCTTATGATGGTGCTGCCCCACACCCCCGGCTCCCTTTACAAGGTGCTCAGCCGCTTCTATGCCCTGGGCATCAACCTGAACAAGCTGGAGAGCCGCCCTATGCCGGAGCGGAACTTTGAATTCATGTTCTATTTCGATTTGGACACCTCGGTCTACTCCCCTCAGTTCATCCAGCTCATGGGGGAGATAGAGACCATCTCCGAGGAGTTCAGTTATCTTGGAAGCTACAGCGAGGTGATATGATGCTCAAATGCGGTCTTTTAGGCAGGAAGCTGGGCCACAGTTATTCCCCTGCCATCCACGGCATGCTCTCCGACTACGGCTATCAGCTCTTTGAGCGGGAGCCGGAGCAGCTGGAGGACTTCATCCTCCAGGGGGACTGGGACGGTATAAACGTCACCATACCCTATAAAAAGAGCGTGCTGCCCTACTGCCGGGAGCTGAGCCCCCTGGCAAAGGAGATAGGCAGCGTGAACACCATAGTCCGCCGCCCGGACGGCAGTCTCTTCGGGGACAACACCGACGCCTACGGCTTTGAGAGCCTGGTGAAAAAAAGCGGCATAGAGGTCCGGGGCAAAAAGGCCCTGGTCCTGGGCAGCGGCGGCGCCTCCGTCACCGTGGTGGCGGTGCTGAAAAGGCTGGGAGCCGGCAGCGTCACCGTCATATCCCGCAGCGGCCAGGACAACTACGACAACATCCAAAAACACGCCGACGCCAGGATAATCGTCAACACTACCCCGGTGGGCATGTACCCCAACAACGGCCAGTCCGCCGTGGACCTGGAGGCCTTCCCTGACTGCGAAGGGGTGCTGGACGTGGTGTACAACCCCGCCCGCACCGCTCTGCTCCTCCAGGCAGAGAGCCGGGGCATCCCCCGGGCCGGCGGGCTCTACATGCTGGTGGCCCAGGCCAAGCGCTCCTGCGAGATATTCACCGGCCAGGTTATAGACGACAGCGAAATAGAGCGCATAGAGCATATCCTCTCCGTTCAGATGCAGAACATCATTCTCATCGGCATGCCCTCCAGCGGCAAGAGCAGCGTGGCCGCCGCTCTGGGCGAAAAGCTTAAGCGCCCGGTCTGCGAGGCCGACGCCCTCATCCAAGAGGAGGCGGGCATGGACATCCCCGCCATCTTTGCCGTACATGGCGAGGAATACTTCCGCAGCCTGGAGACCAAGGTGCTGAAAAGGCTGGGGGCCCTGTCCGGGGCCATTATCTCCACCGGCGGCGGAAGCGTCACCCGGGAGGAGAACTACGCCCCCCTGCACCAGAACGGCCGCATGGTCTGGCTCCTGCGGGATACGGACAAGCTGGACAAGACCGGCCGCCCGGTGTCCCTGAGAAGCGATCTCAAGGAACTCTATGCCAGGCGGGAGCCTATGTACGCCCGCTTTGCCGATCTCAAGGCGGACAACAACGGCAGCATTGAGGACACTCTGGCTCAGATAATGGAGGCGCTGAAATGAAAATACTGGTTATAAACGGGCCCAACCTGAACCTGCTGGGCCTGAGAGAGCCGGACATCTACGGCAGGCAGGACTACAGAGCCCTGGTGGAGCTGGTGGAAAAGGTCTGCCGGGAAGAGGGTATAGAGGTGGAGCTGTTCCAGTCCAACCACGAGGGGGCCATCGTTGACAAGATACAGTCCGCCTATGGGGCCTTTGACGGCATAGTCATCAACCCCGCCGCCTACACCCACACCAGCGTGGCCATCCTGGACGCCCTTAAGGCGGTGTCCCTCCCCGCAGTGGAGGTACACATCTCCGACGTGAGCCGCCGGGAGAGCTTCCGGCAGATCTCCTATGCGGGCATGGCCTGCATCAAGACCTACATGGGCCACGGCCTGGAGGGCTATGCCCTGGCTATCCGCTATCTGAAGGCCCAGCTGAGCAAGTAAAAGCAAATACGCCTGCCCATCAGGCCCCCCGGCCATGGGCAGGGGATACATAGTACATAAAGTCTCATCCGGGCCTGGAGTGCAGGCCCGGATGATTTCATCTTCATCGCTTTATTATTTTCTCCAGGGGCTTGCCCTTGGCCAGCTCCTCTGCCAGCTTGTCCAGGCAGCGTATCTCCCGCAGGGGGCGTTCCTCTATCTCCTCCACCCGTACTCCGCAGACGCTGCCTTTTATGGCCGCATAGTCCGGGTTAAGGGCCGGGGCATTCCTGAAAAAATCGCCGTAGCTCAGCTCCGAACTCAGCAGCGCATCTATCTCCCCGGCGCTGTAGCCGGTGAGCCAGGTGGTGAGCCTGTCCAGCTCCTCCCGGCTCCTGCCCTTTTTCAGGACCTTATTTACCAGCAGGGGATAGACCCGGGCAAATTTCATGGCGTACACTTTTTCCTTGTCCACAGGCAGACGCCTCCTATTTCGTCATGGAAAAGCCGTAGGCCAGATCCAGCCAGTCCAGCAGCTCTCCGTCCACATCCTCCGGCCCCTCCAGGATGACATGGTGGGTCCAGCGTCCCGGATAGGGCTCCACGGCCTGGATTATCCGGGGGGCTTCCATTTTCCTGCCCAGGCCGAAGGAGACCAGGACATATTTCTCCGGCCAGTCCTTCAGCTTACGCCAGGGCAGGGAAACGGCGGCAAAGACATAGCGGTTGCGCAGGGATATCTGGGTCTTTGATACCTTCACTCCCATGTCCGGGTAGGCCGCCGCCAGCAGTCCCCTGAGCTTTTCGTATACAGGCAGCATCTCCGGCATGCTTTGAAAAAACAACAGCTCCTCATCCGTCATGGCATGCCCTCCCCGTCCAGCTTCCTCAGCAGCCGGAGGGAGCCGGCAGCCCCCGCCAGGTCAAAGCCGCCGGCCTCTATGCTGGCAGTGCCGTCATAGCCCCGGCTGCGCAGCCAGGCGAATATCTCCCGGTACTCCGCCTCCTCCCGGGTCCCGGGGTAGCCCCGGCCCAGGCCCTCCTCCCGGGTACTGAAATGCACGTGGCGCAGATAAGGCTCCACTCCCCGGGCATCGGAGAGCTCCTCCCCCATCATACTCATGTGGTAAAAGTCCAGCACCAGAGCCAGGTTGGGCAAAGCCGCCCGCTCCACCGTCTCCAGAGCCTCCCGGGTATGGTTCCCATAGTTGCAGGCCCCGCTGTGCACCGCCTCAAAGAGCAGTCTCTGGCCGTGCTTTGCCGCCTCCGCCGCCGTTATACGGAGAAATTCCAGGCACTGCCTGTCCGCCTCTTCCCTGGGATAGCCCTCCGGCAGCCGCCGGGCGGCGGGAGCGCCTATGCCTATATTGGCTATGCCCAGGCGCTCGCCCCGGGCGCACAGCAGTCTGGCGTAGTCCTCCGTCTCCTCACGGCTGAAGGCCTCCCCCACTATGGCAGGCCTGCCGAAGCAATAGCTGTTGAAGCCGATGCAGGCTATGCCCGCCTGTTTCGTTACCTCCAGCAGCCGGGCAAATTCCGCCTCCTCCATCCCGGCTATCTCCGCCCCGGAATATTCATAGAAGTCGTAGCCCAGCCGGGCCAGCGCCATAACATCGTCTATCCTCTTTATGCAGCAGCCGAATCTCACTTCTGTTCCCTCCTTGCCCTTGTTTCAGGCCTGGGTCCCGGACTCAGACCAGGGTATTTATAAAAAAGTTTTCATCCCCGAAGTTGCCTGATTTCAGCGCCAGGGCCAGGCCCGGCTCCTCCGCCGGGCGCATCACCGGCACCCCGGGGGCAGCGTCGTCGCCGATATAAAAGCGGGAAAAGCCCAGGCGCCGTGTGACCGCCCCGGAGGTCTCCCCTCCCGCCACTATCAGCTTTTTTATGCCCAGGTCCAGTGCCGCCCTGGCCAGCCGGGCCATGGTCCCCTCCAGCAGGGCGGACACCTGCTCCGCCCCCTCGCCCCGGTATAGCTCCTCCGGGGCTGCGCTGCTGTATATGAGCAGGTCCTCCTCCGTCTCCCGGATGGCTCTAAGGAAATCCTCCTGCTTCTGTTCTCCCCTGATGAGCTTCTCCGGCTCCATGCGAATAGCCCTTCCCCCGGTGGCCAGATATGCCTCCACCTGCTTTATGGTCATGGCGGAGCAGCTGCCTGCCAGGATAAGCCTTCTGCCGGAAGCCTCGGGAAAGTCCTCAGTGGTCCCCTCTTTCTCCGGTCCCAGGCTCGCCCTGCGGGCCAGGTGCTCCAGCAGGCCGGAACCGCCGGTAAGCAGCGGCAGGTCCCCAAAGTTCTCCGCCAGCTCAGCTCCCTGCCGGCTGTCGTAATAGTCCGGCACCGCAGTGATGTGTCCGGCCTCTGCCGCCGCCCGGGACAGAGCATCCCTCACCGCCGCCGGGCCGGAAGCCATGAGCCCGCTGTCCAGGACCAGGCAGGGGTACTTGCTCTGGGGAGCCATGAGCCGGTCTATCCGGGATTCCCACATAGGATTTACCGGGTGAAAGCGCATGGAGCTCTCCCCCAGGGGGACGCCGTTTACATACAGCACGCCCTCCTGCACGGTCCTGCCGTTTACCGGCAGGGCCGGGCACAGCAGCGTATAGGGCGCATCCAGCCGCTCCATGAGCATGTCGGTGACCGGGCCTATATTCCCCCGGGGCGTGGAGTCAAAGGTGGAGCAGTATTTGAAATATATCTTCTCCGCTCCCTGCTCCAGCAGCCACTCAAGCGCTTCCGCCGACTGGGCAACGGCCTCCTCCGGCTCTGCGGACCTGGTCTTCAGGGCAAGGACCACAGCCTGGGTCCCGCTCCCGGGCCCGCTGTCTCTATAGCTGTCCCCGTTTATCAGCAGAGTGGACAGCCCGCCCTTCCGCAGAAAGGAAGCGGCGTCCGAACCGCCGGTAAAATCGTCTGCAATGCAGCCTATTATAAGTCCCATCTTCTGTTCCTCCCCCAGCGCCTGCTTTTTCTTCAATTATACGGTGGGTCCCCGGCTATGTCAAACACCATCGGCGGCCTTCCCAGCGGTACAGGCAAAAAAGCTCCTGCGGCCGGGCCGCAGGAGCTTTCAGGTTTTCCCTTATCAGCGTTTTCCGCCTTTTATTCCTCTTTTTCCCCGCCGAGGATTATTCTAAAAAATTTGCTCATCAGCGGCACATAGGTAAGCAGGAACACTCCCGCCGCTGCAGGCAGCGCCAGCTTCCGTTTCTCCTTGGGTATGAACATGCCTATCATCAGTCCGATGGACATGAGACAGAATTTCACAAGGGCCAGATCTCTCCAGTCGCTCTGGCGCAAGTACTCGTCGGCATAGCCAAACAGCTTTTTCACAGGCTTGACCCCCTTTGTTTTTTATAGCCCTTTTACGCCCGGCTGGGCCTGGGTTCCTGTAAAAATCTTAACATGCCGGTCCGGCCATGTCAAGGTATAAACCTGTATATGGCCTGGGCCACTCCGTCGTGCTCGTTGTCGGCAGTGACATAGCGGGCCAGTTTTTTCAGCTCCTCCCCGGCATTGCCCATAGCCACCGGCAGAGCGGCCTTCAGCAGCATCTCCCGGTCATTGTCGCTGTCGCCCAGGGCCATTATCTCCTCCAGGCCCAGGCCCAGCAGGGCCCCCAGCTCCTCCAGGGTCCTGCCCTTTCCCGCCTGAACGGAGACTATCTCCGTATAAAAGGGCGTGGGCCGGGCGGCCTTCAGCTGGGGGTAGGCCCTGAGGAGCTCCGCCACGGCGTCTCCCGCCTCCCGGCCCTCGCTTCTGAGAGCCAGCTCCTCCAGGCCTTCCCGCTCCCGGAGCCGCTGCTCCAGCTTTTCGTCCACCCGGCGGCTCTTCTTGTAGTACTCCCAGAAGGGGGTCCCGGCATGGAGCTGCTCTGCTTTTTTATATGACTCCGGGCTTACATAGCCCGCTCCGTCCATGAACAGCTCTTCCATTATGTACAGGCCCCGGAGCTTTTCCAGCAGCTCCAGGCACAGCCGGGCCGGTACCGGGTGGCTTATTATCTTTCTGTCCCCCCGCCAGGCCGAGGCCCCGTTGGAGCTTATGGCATACTCCACGCAGCCCAGCTCCATCAGCTCTCCGGGTATTCCCCTGAAGGGCCTGCCGGTGACCGGGACTATATGCACTCCCCGCCCGGCTGCATATTTCAGGGCCGCCGCAACCGGGGCGCTTATTTTTTTCTCCGGGTCCAGCAAGGTCCCGTCCAGATCCAGGGCTATAAGCTTTATTGCCATGATTTCTCCTGCTCTTTTTCTCTTTTACCTAGATACATTTTCTGGTCGGCCATATCTTTCAGCTGGAAGATGTCCTTGAGTGAAATGGGACTGTCTTTCTGAAATCTTCCAATATGCCAGCCATGGGACACCTTTACCGAAAGTCCCAGTTTATTTCGGAACTCCAGCAGCCGGTCAAACTGCCTTAGCTTGGAAGAGATGTTTACGGATGCCGTGATCAGAACTCAGAATTCATCTCCGCCTATGCGGTAGCAGTCCCCCAAGGCTCCAAACACTTCGTATATGCACCCGGCAACCAGGGAGATCACCTGGTCTCCCATATGGTGCCCATAGTTGTCGTTGATGTGCTTCATCCCGTCTATATCCAAAATCACATAGTTCAGCTCTTTAGGCGGGTCGTTCACGAACTCCTGCAGCCGGAGCTCATAGGCGTTGCGGTTGGACAGCATCGTCATGCTGTCCTCAGTCGCCAGCTGCCTGTACAACGCAGTATACTGGTTTTCCTTCCACATGCGCCCGAATATTATAACCGTGTCCATCAACATGCATATTATCAGTGCCAGCAAGCCCCAGGCAAACAGCACTGCGCTGTTCGCCGGCGGCAGGATGCCAATATAGTAGAAAGCTATGGAGATCAGAGCTGCGGCAAAAATCAGCATTATGCCCCAGAAAGTGTACAGGAGCCTTATCCTTTTGCCGGTTTTTTTGCTTCTGAATATTTCCCGTATAAACACCAGCAGGGAGATCACAATGATGAGATGAACGCTGGTGCTGGTGTTTCGAATGGGCACAAGGTTGAGAAAATGCAGCAGCATCCAAAAGCCCGTATTCCCTACTGTCAGCCATATCAGATACCGTAAAAGCCTGCTTCTCATTTCCAGTATATGCTGGAAAAAGAAGAGCAGCGGCACAGGCAGAAGATAGAACGCCGCATAGCTGAAAAAGTATGTGAATGCATAATTCCCGCCCTTTATCGTGGTGATCTTTGAATCCAGCAATATCCAGGTACCTGACAGGAAGATGAATGCGGCCAGGGACAGGACGGTGGGGATGCCGGCAAGCTTTTTCAAGGCCATAAATCCAACCGGGATCAGCAACAGCAGAGTGAAGATCATGCAGCACAGCCACACCAGTATAATCGGCAAATGCTTTCCCAGCAGATAGGCTTCTATGGTGTCGGGGTTGTCCTGCAATATGGGAGAGAGAGCCCACAGAGATTTTCCATCATATCTGGTCAGCTCTATTTTCAGATTGGAAGCTCCGCTGTAGCTCTCTGCCGGCACAAAGTGCCACATGCTGCTCAGGGCATGCTCCCGGCCCTGGGCCGCCTCATATATCAAGGCATTATCTGCCCATATGCGAATGGACTGGTAGCGTGTCTCCAAGGCCAAAACGTCATTGTCGTTGCTGTCGTTTCCCCGCAAACTGCGGACAAGATACAGTCTGTCGCTCTCCAGCTCCAGTTCACAGGGCAGCTGGCTCAGAGGATGCAGGCTGTCTCCATCCTCATAGGACCAGCCCGTATCCATATGCTTCGGCTCCGTATCGGGCAGACCCTCAAGCGCAACGGAATAACGCAGGGCTGAGGCCACCGTCAGAAACAGCACCAGGGCAAGCATCAACAGGAAAATCATTCGTTTCCTTGCTGTATCCAGAATATTTGATCTCGTCATGTTCCAAAACTCACCAACACTGATTGAATCTTTAAGTCCATACTAGATTGCGGCTTATGCAGAGGGTCCCTTTATTTACAGGCTTTATAATTCATTATAATACAAAAAAGCTCCTGTTCCGTCAAGGACTCTCGCATACGGTGAGTAGGGAATACCGGCCTGCCCTGCGGGGCGGGCCGCCTCATCTTGAAAGCTGCCCCCGAAGTTCGGGCGGCGTACGGGGCTATCTTTCACAGGGAAAACCAATAGGCGCAGGGACGGATGAAATTGCCTATTTGCGGAGGACCCGGCGCACCTTTGGGGAAAACGCAAGATTTAAAGCAAGATAAATCAGTACGCCTGCGTCAGGTGCTGTTCGCAGAAAGCTTTCCTGAACATCGGTCCACAGCATCTGCATCGTTTCATGCGTTTAGGCATCGGGAGCGGGAAAAGAGACTCCATTAAAGTCTTGTTTCTTCATGAGTATTAATTGACAAGAGAGTATAATAAAAAAATGGTCGTATATCAGCGATTTAAAGAGGGAAACGGCTGCGCAAAGGGAGATATAGATCCTTGTGCGGGCTCGTGTCCGGCAGGCCTATCCAGGAATGGGCGCCGGCGGTGAAAGAGATGTGTCCCGTGCGTTGAGGGAATTTTCAGTTATGGGAAAAAGGTGCGTTACCAATGGATGTTTTGTCTGAATTTATCCGCACACTTGGCGGAAAAATCGGGAAATTCAAAATGCTTGGAGGCGGTATTACCGCTTTTTTGATTGCGCTGAGTTTGACGGGCAGTATGATTGCTTACGCCCATGAACCAGAAATGCAGACGGTCAGGATCGGTTTCCCGATTCAGCCCGGCAGTTCCTACATCGACGAGAATGGTAATTATGCCGGTTATCTGGTGGACTACCTGAACCAGCTGAGTTTGTTCACCCATTGGGGTATTGAGTTCGTGCAGGTAGACGGAGACCTGGACACGCAACTGTCGACCCTGATGTACATGCTCCTGGACGGGGAGATCGACATTATGGGAACGATGAACCGCAACATGCAGTTGGAGGAAATCTTTTTGTATCCCAATTACAGTTACGGTACCACCTATACGGCTCTGGCTGTTCTGGATGATGATCTCCGATGGATCGAAGAAGAATACTCGAACTGGGACGGGATCCGTGTTGCCACCTATCCCGGCTATGAGGGGCGGACGAGGGAATTTGAATATTTCGCCAAGGCCAATAACTTCTCCTATACTCTGGTGGACTGCGACTCCTATGACGGCATGATTACTGCGGTCAAAAGCGAGCCTGTGAAAAAATCTCTGTAATTACAGATCTTCTATGATAATTGTTGGGCTGAAAGCGAGTCTGAGAGCTTTC
>CALWVZ010000056.1 GCA_944385125.1 uncultured Oscillospiraceae bacterium | reverse complement strand
TATGCCAGTGAAGCCGATGTGTTGAACATGGCCCTGTTCGGTATGACCGCAAAGCAGTGGCGGGACAGCCATCCCGATCTGAAAGGGAATATCCGCGACTATGCCAATGTCTCTCAGCTGGTCTGCCTGTCCAATCTGGAAAACCTGAATGCGGTGTTCATCAATGAGGGGATGTCCCAGACCGAACGGCTGACAAAACTCAATGCCATCGCTATAAGCCAGATGGAGATCCTGACTCAAGATCACCGAATCGAAGCTCTGGAGGCTCATAGCGAAGACCTATCTCCTATGGAGTAAAAATATAATCGGCAGGACGCTTGCGAGTGGGCGAAGGCCGTGGCATCTATAGTGTTGCGATGTTCCACATCGTCAGAGCAAGCTTCGTATCGCTTGCTCTGACTTTTTATGCCTGCGGCAAAAAAGTCAGAGTGCACTCATTCCGCTGCTCCTCAAAAACAAATCAGCCGGAAGGAGGAAAATTCCTCCTTCCGGCTTGCTTAATTCTGTCTGTAAGTATTTTAATCCGGCTCATTTGCCAGATATAAAGTGTTTACCCAAACTGCCTCTTTTTCTTCAGGATTGATAACGCAAGAAAATCCATTGTTTATATTTTTTGCAAATACAATGACTGGCTCATCCTGAAGTATGACGCCCAAATTCACTTTAGTTGAACCGTGGGCAGAATAGCAGAAGACCCCTTGCCCCTTCGGTGCATCTATGTACTTGATCTGATAATCATCCAAGTATTCGGATTTTTCTGGATAATGTAGCCCCGGCCCATACTCATCTACAGTTTCTTTACCCGGCGTGGCAGGAAGCTCCACTCCAAGGATGCTTACTTTATCTGAGGGAGGTGTGGAAAGACTTGGTTCAACAAAATATGTAGGTGATGGACTTATCTTGACAGGTCCTCCACCAGGGCCATCATAGTCCATTATAAATAAAATAGCTCCTATTGAGATAAAAACAAATCCAACCAAACATAATACAATAGTTGCTCTTCTGCTGGTTTTTTTCATGATTATTCCAAACAATGATGCAAGTCCGCCTATAACTGTACACAGCACAGCCTCCAAGACTCATCCCACCTTTCTGTATTTATGCATACCGTACAACTATGGTAAAAATAATATCATATATTAATTTTTTGTAAACAGATTATCTTCCATATTAACGCAAAATATTCCTAGCATGTTCCATATATGCAAATTTATATATAATAAATGCCTTTTTCATGTACAACTTGGCAATAATTTCTGAAGCAAAATGCCCGATGGCTGCAATGCTTTTCAGCCATCGGGCAGGCATTTTCTTGCGCTTATCCCTAGCCCCTCATTCGTTTCTCAAGCTCTCCTCCAGCAGCGGCAGAAAGCGGCGCAGGGCAGCGTCGCTGCGTCCCCGGGGGTACACAGCCCCGAGGCTCAGCGGAGCGCAGCCTTTCAAGGGAATATATTTTATCCCCGGACGGCGCAGGGGCGGGATATCCACGGCCAGCGCAAAGGCATAGCCTGTCTCAACCATGGTCAGCAGCACCTCCTGGTTTTCGCAGAATACCACCTGGTCCGGGGCCCTGGAGGTCACCAGCTGCCCCTGCAGGGCAAAAAGCGAGGGAGGGCAGGCCGGCGGCGGGCAGCTGGCTATCATATCCGAGGTTTTAAGTCCCTCAATATCCGTCTCCTCCCTGTCCGCCAGGGGGTGTTCCTCCCTGCATGCGCAAACCAGAGGGCAGTCCAGCAAGGGGCGAAAGACACAATTTTGCGGGGCCGTTTCCCGGAAGCTGAGCATCATCTGGATCTCTCCTTCCCACAGCAGATTCTCCAGGGCGCTCATTGGTATAAGTTTCAGCAGCGGCAGTACGCTCTTTACTTCCCGGCGCAGCCGGTCCAGCGCCGGCGTCATCAGCTTCAGGTCTCCAACGCTGCGGCAGCCTATACTGAGGAAGCTGGGACGCTCCCTTTTGCACTGCTTCACCTGGGCCTTGGACAGTCCCGAAAGCTTCAGGATGTCCCCGGCGTACTGAAGGAACATATGCCCCTCCTGGGTCAGCCTCACACTCTTGCTGCTGCGCTTGAACAGCTCTACCTCCAGCTCGTCCTCCAAGGACTTTATCTGATGGCTGACGGCGGGCTGGGTCAGGCGTAAGCGCTCTGCCGCCTTGGAAAAATTCAGGCAGTCCGCTACCGCCATGAAGCACTCAAGCTGGGTGGTGTTCACTGTCCGTCCTCCTTTTTAAGCTAAATCTACGCAAAGTAACTATAAAAACTTTTTATTGATTATAGCATATTTGAATTTCACATACAAGGCATATTGTGCTATATAAAGTAAGGTACCTAACGATTTTCCCTTGTTATGTACAAAGGAGGTATCTTTTTATGACATCGTACCGAAGGCGTCTTATACTGGACGGGCGGCAGATAGGCATCGGGATGGACCGGCTGGTCAACCGGTCTTTATCCCAGGCGGACATTAGCGGCGTTCAGGCTCTAACCCTGCTGTACATCCTGCAAAACGCCGAAGAGGGTGTCTCGGTAACATCCCTGCACCTGGCCAGCGGCCACTCCAAAGCTACTATCTCCCGGCTGGTAAAACGGCTGTGGGAGAAGGGCTACGTGTCTCTGGAGCCCAGCCGGGAGGACGGGCGGCAGCGTCTGCTTTACGGCACCCATGAGGGCAGGCAGCTCAAGGCTTTTATAGAGCAGTCCATAGCCAGCTCCGAGGCGCAGCTTTACCGGGGCTTCAGCATGGCTGAGCTTACAGAGCTGGAGCGGCTGCAAAACAAGATGCTGGGGAACCTGTCCATGTCCCCGGAACCTGTTCAAAAGGAGGAAACAACAAAGTGAAAACAGTATTGAAACAGCTGGGCAGCTACCGCAAGGAGGCCTGGTTATGCATAGGCCTGACGGCCCTGGAAGTTTTAATGGAAATACTCATGCCCTTTGTCACAGCCATAATCATAGACCGGGGCCTGGAAGCGGCCAACCTGCCGGTGGTGTATCGCTATGGGGCAATAATGGTGGGTATGGCCCTTTTAAGCCTGGTATTCGGTACTTTGGCAGGAAAATTTGCCGCCGGAGCATCCGCCGGATTTGCGGCAAATTTGCGGGAGTCCATATACGCAAATATCCAGCGCTTCTCCTTTTCCAACATCGACAAGTTCAGCGTGCCCGGCCTGGTCACCCGTATGACCACGGACATCACCAACGTGCAGAACGCCTTTATGATGATAATCCGTGTGGCGGTGCGTTCGCCTCTCATGCTGGTCTTCAGCTACGCCATGTGCCTTATAATCAGCCCCCGCATGAGCCTGATGTTCCTCATCGCAGTGGTATTTCTTGTGGCTGTATTAGGCGGTATAATGGCTGTGACCCTGAAGATTTTCAACCAAGTATTCCACAAATATGACGATTTGAACGCCAGCGTTCAGGAGAACATCTCCGGTATCAGGGTGGTGAAGGCCTTCGTCCGGGAGGACTACGAGACAGAGAAATTTTCCAGGGCCTCTGCTACCTTGAAGAAGATGTTCGTAAAGGCTGAAGGTCTGCTGGCCTTCAATAACCCGGCCATGATGGTCTCGGTGTATTTCTGCATCCTCTCCGCCTCCTGGCTGGGGGCCCAGTTCATCGTGGCCGGCGACATGAGCGCCGGCGAGCTCACCAGTCTTTTCAGCTACATCATGTCCCTGCTCATGGGGCTGATGATGCTGTCCATGGTGGTGGTGATGATATCCATGTCCCTGGCCAGCATACGCCGTATAGGCCAGGTGCTCACAGAGGAGCCGGAGCTCGGGTCCCCTGAGGAGCCGGTGACGGAGGTTGCCGACGGCTCCATAGACTTTGACAACGTGAGCTTCTCCTATAAGAAGGGCAGCGGCAAGAACGCCCTGTCGGATATCGACCTGCACATCAAGTCCGGGGAGACCATTGGCGTCATAGGCGGCACCGGCTGCGGCAAGAGCAGCCTGGTTAACCTGATCTGCCGCCTGTACGACGCCACCCAGGGCAGCGTGAAGGTGGGCGGAGTGGACGTGCGCCGCTATGACACCCAGGTGCTGCGAAACCAGGTCTCCGTGGTGCTGCAAAAGAACACCCTCTTCTCCGGCACCATATTGGATAACCTGCGCTGGGGCAATCCTGAGGCCACGGAAGAGGACTGTGTCCGGGCCTGTCAGGCCGCCTGCGCCGACGAGTTCATTGACCGGCTGCCCGATGGCTACAATACCCGCATAGAGCGGGGCGGCGCCAATGTCTCCGGCGGCCAGAAGCAGCGCCTGTGCATAGCCCGGGCCCTGCTGAAAAACCCCAAGGTCCTTATCCTGGACGACTCCACCTCCGCTGTGGACACCGCCACCGACGCCAAGATACAGAAAGCCTTTGCAAGCCAGATACCCGGCACCACCAAGATAATCATTGCCCAGCGCATCTCCAGCGTGGAACATGCCGACAGGATACTGGTGCTGGAAAACGGCCGGATAGACGGCTTTGACACCCATGAAAAGCTGCTGGAGACCAATGCCATCTACCGGGATATCTACGAGTCCCAGGTCAAGGGCGGCGGCGACTTTGACCAGAGCGCATGAAAGGAGGCCCTATAATGAACAAGAAAAAAGCCATGCCCGGAGCCGGTAAAGTACTTGTCCGGGTGATGAAATATATGCTGCGCTACTACCGCTTCCCCTTTATTCTGGTAGTGCTGTTTATCCTGCTGTCCGCCGTGGCTACGGTCCTGGCGGCCACCTTCCCCCAGACTCTGGTGGACGACTATATCACCCCCCTGCTGCAAAGCGGTTCCCGGGACTTCAGCGGCCTGAAATCCGCCATAGTCCAGTTGGCCGGGCTGATGGCCCTTGGCACAATCTCAGCCTTCTCCTATAACCGTATCATGGTGAATGTGAGCCAGGGCACCATGTGCCGTCTGAGGGATGAGCTGTTCCACAACATGGAACGGCTGCCCATCAAGTATTTCGACACCCACTCCCACGGGGATATCATGTCCGTGTACACCAACGACGTAGACACTCTCCGCCAGCTGCTGAGCCAGAGCATTCCCCAGGTCATCAATTCCTGCATCAGCATGGCGGCCACTTTTGTGACCATGCTGGTACTAAACCCCCTGCTCACCCTCATTTCCCTGCTGACAGCCCTGGTGATGCTCACCGTCACCAAGAACTTCTCCCGTCTCTCCGGCAGATACTACATTAAGCAGCAGCAGGCCCTGGGCGCCGTGGACGGCTTTATCGAGGAGATGCTGGACGGCCAGAAGGTGGTCAAGGTCTTCTGCCATGAGCAGGCCGCCATGGACGATTTTCACAAAGTGAACGAGGAACTGCGCATCAGCGCCGACAAAGCCAACAGCTATGCCAATATGCTCATGCCCATAAACGCCAACATCGGCTGGCTCAGCTACGCCCTGGTGGCAGTGGTGGGAGCCGTGCTTGCCATCAACGGCCTGGCGGGAGTGAGCCTTGGCACGGTGATCGCCTTCGTGGGCCTGAACAAGAGCTTCACCCAGCCCATCTCCCAGGTGAGCATGCAGGTGAATTTTGTGGTCACCGCCGCTGCCGGAGCCCAAAGGGTCTTCGATCTGATGGACCAGCAGCCGGAGGAGGACCAGGGCTACGTGGAGCTGGTCAGGGCCCGGGAGGACGAGCAGGGCAACATTGTGGAGACTCAGGAGCACACCAAGCTCTGGGCCTGGCGCCATCCCCACAAGGCCGACGGCAGCGTCACCTATACTCCCCTGCGGGGCGATGTGCGCATGGTGAATGTGGACTTTGAGTATGAAGAGGGCAAGCCGGTGCTCCACGACGTGAGCGTCTACGCCGAGCCGGGCCAGAAGGTGGCCTTCGTAGGGGCCACCGGCGCAGGCAAGACCACCATCACCAACCTGATAAACCGCTTCTACGACATTGCCGACGGTAAGATACGCTACGACGGCATAAACATCAACAAGATAAAAAAGTCCGACCTGCGCCGCTCCCTGGGCATGGTGCTCCAGGACACCCACCTCTTCACAGGCACCGTCATGGACAATATCCGCTACGGCCGTCTGGATGCCAGCGACGAGGAGTGCATCGCCGCTGCCCGCCTGGCCAATGCCGACAGCTTCATCCGCCGGCTCCCCGAGGGCTACGATACCATGCTCACCGGGGACGGCGCCAACCTGAGCCAGGGGCAGAGGCAGCTGCTGGCCATAGCCCGGGCCGCCGTGGCCGACCCTCCCGCCCTGATACTGGACGAGGCCACCTCCTCCATAGACACCCGCACCGAAAAGCTGGTGCAGGACGGCATGGACGCCCTGATGGCCGGACGCACCACTTTCGTTATTGCCCACCGGCTCTCCACCGTGCGCAACGCCGACTGCATCATGGTCATGGAGCAGGGCCGTATCATAGAGCGGGGGACCCACGAGCAGCTGATGGAAAAACAGGGCAAGTATTACCAGCTCTACACCGGCCATCCCGCTGCGGCGGCAGTGTGAATCCCAAACGGCTCTTCTGTACGGCAGCTTCTTTCTCATGTCTTGACAGTCGCTCCTCCCTATGTTATTGTCAGGTAAAAGACAGACGCAGGAATTTTCCGGGGGCCCTGGGTCCCCTGATTTTAAGGAGGACATTATGACTTGTAAGAACTGCGGAAAGGAACTGCCCCGGGGCGCCCGCTTTTGCCCCTGCTGCGGGACTGAGCATGAGCAGCCCCCGGTCCTGACTCAGGGCGAGCCTGCCGGCTCCCCCTTGTCTGAAGAGCCGGCGGAAAGCGGGAAGGACTGCGGCAGCGTACCTGTCTCCACGCCGGAGATGGAGGATGATAAAAAAGACTGCGTAAAATGCGGAGAGGACATTCCAGAAGATTCCGTGCTCTGTTCCTATTGCGGCTCCTGGCAGGAAAAGGACGCCCCTCAGGACATGGAGGGGCTCCAGAAAAAGACAGTGGACCGGCGGGCCTTCATAGCTATGGCTGTGATAGCTGTTTTGCTGGTGGTCGCACTGATACTGGTCTCCGGCATCCTCTCTTCTCGGGGGGATAAGTCGGAGGCTCCCCGTCTTCTCCCGGATACGGAAAACCCTGCGGACGTCCCCGGAGACGGCCTGCAGACGGTAAGCAACGGACAGAGCCTTTTGGAGCCGGACTATGAGCTCATGTGCCCCCTTGAAATAGAGGTACAGGGCGAGCGCTCTTATTATCTGTATCTGGAATATATCGGCGAGCCGGAAGACAGCTATGACTCCCGGCAGGCTCTCGTTTCTTCCCCTGAGGTGGAGGATATGGCCTTCTATGTGGAGGCGGGAAACTCTGCCGAAGTCTATGTGCCCATAGGCGACTATTTCGTCTACTATGCCAGCGGCTACATCTGGCAGGGAACTGAGGCGCTCTTTGGAGAGGAGACTGAATGCAGCGTGGACAAATACACCCTGAGCTTCTACACCGACGAAGAATCCGCCTATGGCTACACTCTCGAGCTGTGGGACGATGCGGAGGACAATCCTGACATGGAGTCCATTTCTCCCCAGGACTTCCCCGGCTGAAGGCCGATATATGCAGAGACCGAAAAAATTCCGGGCTTGTATGCCCGGAATTTTTTGCGCCTGTCTTTTCAAATCCCTTCCTGGGTAGTATAATTCCCCTAAAGATCTTTTACACGGGAGAGATAAATATGGTAAATGAAAATTGTTATAAGCTGGGAGCCGAGCCCTCCGTCATCCGCAGCCTTTTTGCCTACGGCCTTCAGCAAGCGGCCGTGGCGGGGCCGGACAAGGTCTACGACTATTCCCTTGGCAACCCCAGTATCCCCGCCCCCGCCGCTGTGAATGCCTCCATAAAAGATATTATAGACGGCATGGACTCCATTCAGGTCCACGGCTACACCATGGCCCCAGGCCTGTCCGACGCTCGCCAGTCCGTGGCTGAGGATCTGGAACGCCGCTTCAGCCTGCCTGTAAAGGCCGAGGAATTGTTTTTCACCTGCGGGGCAGCCCCGGCCCTCATCTCTGTGATAAAGGCCCTGGCCGTCTCTGAGGACAGCGAGATAATGCTCCTGGCGCCCTTTTTCCCGGAATACCTGCCCTTTGTGGAGCACAATGGTGCCAGAGCCGTTATCGTAGCCCCGGACACCCGTTCCTTCCAGATAGACCGGGACAAGGTGGAAACCCTCCTCAGCCCCCGCACCCAGGCCATCATCATTAATTCCCCCAACAACCCCTCCGGCGTGGTGTACTCCCGGGAGAGTCTGGAAGCCCTGGCCGCTCTGCTGGAGCGCAAAGGGGCGGAGTATGGCCATCCCATATACATCATTGCTGACGAGCCCTATCGGGAGCTGGTATACGACGGGGTGGAAGTTCCCTTTATCCCCTGCATATATAAAAACACTATCGTCTGCTATTCTTACTCCAAGTCTCTCTCCCTTCCGGGCGAGCGCATAGGCTATGTCTATGTGCCCGGCTTTGTCCAGGACTCCCGGGAGCTCTACACCGCCATATCCGGGGCCGCCAGGATAATGGGCCATGTATGCCCCCCCTCCCTCATGCAGCTGGTGATAGGCCGCTGCGCCGGAGAGAGGCCGGATCTGGCCGCCTACGACGAGAACCGCCGTCTGCTTTACGGCAGTCTCTCCGCCATGGGCTACGAATGCGTAAAGCCCCAAGGCGCTTTCTATCTGCTGGTGAAGGCCCCGGGCGGGGATTCTATGGCCTTCTCGGAGAAGGCAAAGCTTCAGCATAATTTGCTGCTGGTACCTGCCGACGGCTTCGGCTGCCCCGGCTATCTGCGTCTGAGCTACTGCGTGGCAAAGGACATGATAGAGCGCAGCCTCCCCGCTTTTAAGGCCCTGCTGGGCTGACAGTCCCGGGAGAGCCGCCTCTATCCCCAATATGTATAGGCAAATCGCTCCCCGGCAAAAAAGCCGGGGAGCGTTTTGCCTATACTCTTCCCATGTCTTGTATAGTCTTAAGTCCCTTTCACTCCTTATGGGTATCGCACAGCCAGGAGAGTATTCTATCTTTGTCCATGCCTACGCCCTCCGACAGGAAAGCCGCAAGCTCGTTCATATTAAGGCCTTTCATATGTTGGAAATTGGTAGTTCCGCTCTGGATCTCACCATCGAAAGTCCTTCCTTCCGTATAACCGCAATTATAGCACATCTGCACATTATATTTACGGTGAGTGTCAATGGTCATCTCGCTGCCGCAGCGGGGGCATTTCATGGGACATACCTCCTTTTTTCATTAACATCATCTTAACCCGGGCATCCCTTTTTTTCAAGGATAATTTTCTTGCTGTCAAAGATTTCTCCCTAGGCCGGGCTGAGATTTTATTCGGAACTTTCAGCCTTCCCTGTCGGTCTCCGCAATGAGACAGCCTATCAGTCTTAAAAATTCTGCCGCCGCTGGTCTTGGAGCCTGAGGCTCGCCGGCTATCAGCTCCCTGGTCTCGGGCGCAGCATTCTCCCAGAAGCAGCGTATAAAATTTTCCAGGCTCTTTTCCATTGCTCTGTCGGATATTTGGAAACGTCCGGCGGATGCGCTTATCAGTTGTTCCATTTCCGGCAGCTCCTCCCGGTATCCTTCCATCAAAGCAAGCAGGTAGAGGCAATGGCAAAAACCCGCAGAGTTAGCCGCCGCCCCCATAGAGCGCAGAAGCTTCTCCCCTTTTATTATATTCCCCAACTCCGGCTCCCCGGAGAAATTGCTACAGGACATTGTCCAAGTCCCCCTTCCAGAAATTGACGGAGCTGCGCTGGAGCTCCTCTCCCCAGTTTATAAGCTCACCGCTTACCGAAACTGCCCCTTAACTCCCTGCTCGGCAGACCTGCCCCTTTTCCACCCGGAACAAATATCTCCGCATCAGCTATTGGACTGTAGGCTCTGTGCCCAGCCCCACAAGGCCAAATGCCGGCCCCGGGACCTGGTGCCCCAGCTGCATACTGCAAGGGGACGGCCCTGTCTGCGCCGCAGCTGTATCTCCTGGGAAATAAGTAAAAAGCCCGCCGCCTCGGCAAAGCATAAATCCCATATTTTCTTAATTATATCATATGTTCTGCCTTTTCTACAATATGTTCCCCACCTCCAACTTTGCAAAAATGCCTACCGACTCTGCTCTTTCGTCCGGCATTTTTGCAGGCGGATCATCTCCCCTGCAGAGGCTCTCGCAGGCTCTCAGCCAAATTCCTGCCGCCCATTCATTTTATTCCATTCCGGCCCGGCTCCATCTGCGGCCTTTTTATCGTCTCCTGGCAGGCAGCAGGTTAAAGATACTTAAGCAGAACAAACACAAAAAGGGCCCGTTGCAAAATGGAGCCAAAAAGATGAGCGAGATTTGAAGCCCGAAAGGGTTTTCAAATCTCGCTCGA
>CALWVZ010000055.1 GCA_944385125.1 uncultured Oscillospiraceae bacterium | reverse complement strand
CGCCGCAGTCCGGCGCCGTGCAGGTCCTCACATGATTCTCGGCGTCCTGGGACACCCACTGGCCGTAACTGTGCTGGTGTTCCCCGGTCTGCTGTACATGTCCGCATATCTGGCACTTGCCGCTGCCGTCAAAGCTGTGGGCCTGGGTCTCTGTGGCGCCGCAGTCCGGCGCCGTGCACTCATGCCAGTGGTGGGTATCGTCATATTCCCACTCCGTGCTCCACTGGTGCTCGTGCACAGGCTCTTCCGGCTCGGTGGAGCCATTGGGGTCGTAGGATGTGCCATTCAGCGGCAGGATCTGGGACATCAGGTTTTTCATTTCATCGGATAGCAGATTGTATTCAAACTTCACATCGCTGCCGTTGACCTTTACAGTGTATCCAGATTGCGGATCGCCGGTAGCCCCCGCCATGAAAAGCTGGTTGCCGACCGTTTCACTGTCACTGTTGGTCACGTCCACCAAGTAGTTTTCCTCCTCCAGGCGGACGATGTTCCACATATGCGCCGCACTGTCGCCGGTAACTCCGTCTCCAATAAGGGTCCCTATTGCGGTGTAGCAGGCTGCATCATTAAAAGTGCTCAGGTCGCAGAGATACTGGAAGGCCTTGGAATAGCCCTCGCACACCACATTGGTGCTATCATCCCCGTCAAACACATTTATTATCTGCCAGGGGTCGCCGTACAGGCTGGGGGTGGAAGATACCGCATCATGGTCGTAGTCGGTGAGGGCGCATATCCTGTTCTTGTACTCCAGAAGCTTTTTGTAATCATCCAGATCCTTGCAGCTGTCCACAATATTTCTGGCAGTTATTACGGCCTGCTCAGCTGCGGCTTTCTTCTCTGCGTTTACCATGTAGCTGTAGTGCGGCTCCCCGGGAGCGCCGGAAGCGTTATTCCAGACAACTTTCTTTTGGGATTCAGGATTCCTGTAGCTCTCCCCCACAAGGAAGACCATCTCCAGGCTGTCGATGGAAATGGTGTCCCCCTCGATCTTCACGCTGATATGGGTGGTCACGCTGCTCTCGTCGGACTTGCCCAGCCAATACAGCTCATAGGGCATATCCGCTATGAGACAGTCTATTATTGTGTTTATGCCCGCCGCAGCATATACCGCATTTACAAGCTTGTCGTTGCCTGCATTATCCAAGTCCCCGCTGCGGCTCCAGCTGAGGGAGGGCTCTGCGGGTATGGTCAGCACGAAATGGCTGTCCTGCTCTCCGGCAGCCACCTTCACTATCCAGTCCTTGAGCTGAGTATATATGTACTCCTGTCTCTCGTCCTGGAAGCCCTGGGGTCCCAGGCTGAAAAGGCTGATGGAGTACTGGGGGTACAGCAGCATCTGGGCATAGCTGTCCAATAGCTCCTGCCCGTCAGGCAAGGCTCCCTCCTCCATGGCATAGTCCGCCGAGCCGCTTATGGTGGCGGCCCCCTCCGGCTGAACCGCCGGCTCTGTCTCTGCGGCATAGGCGCCCACCGGCAGTAAACTCAGCATCAGGCACAGAGCCAGCAGGAAGCTGAAAGTCTTTTTCATTTTGTTCTCCATTCCGCCGCTTATGTAGTCAGCACAGGCCATATTCCCTCTCACAGCGGCGGTGAGAGCTCTGCTGCCATGCTGCGTCCGCCTTATTCCGGGCCGGCGGCGGCCCCGGGGCTCTCCGCCCCGTCCCTCTGATTGGTTACGGGGCCATGGGAGCAAGAGCTCCGTTCTCCCCGCTGCAATCTCGAATCACAGTTTACATAATTTTATCATGCTCTGATGTATATTGCAATAGTCCTGAAAGCCTTTAAAGAAATCTTCAGTTTTTGCCCGCACTCTATATACGTTTTTCAGGTACATTTTGTTCCCCCGAGGATATGAGGGATTATTTTCCACATTTTAGTTAAATCTTTCGCAGCTATTTTGTAGATATTGCTCAGTTTTTTCAGCTGTATGTTTCCTATTTTCTCCCGTTTCCCAGTGGTTCCTGTTGTATTTGCATTTATTACCGTCAAATTTTCGTCGATTTCTCTGTTTTTTATGCCAAATCCCAACAAAAATGCTTTGTATCTTTCTACAATAATTTTCATTTTCAGCCAGTCTATTTTGTTGCTTTAAATGAATTTATGCAATCTGCACTAAGTCAGGCTATTTAAGGCTTGTAATAATTCATTCAATAGTGTAAAATATACAAACAGATAGGCAAGTGTTTCTAAATTAAGACAGGAGGTCACCAATATATGGAATTTTTTCTGTGGGTCTCCCCCGCTCTTGCGCTTTGCGCCCTTATATTTGCCGCCTATAAGGCGGGCTATGTCTCAAAGGCGGCTGCGGGCAACAGCCGCATGCAGGAAATTGCAGGCTCCATAGCCGAGGGAGCCAACGCTTTCTTACGGTCAGAATATAAAATTCTGGCTATTTTCATTGTAGTCTTATTTGCCCTCATCAGTTTATTCATTGATTTAGGCACCGGCATTTGTTTTGTTATCGGCGCCGGCTTTTCCATGCTGGCAGGCTTTTTCGGTATGCGGGTCGCCACCAGGGCCAATGTGCGCACCGCCAACGCCGCCATGGAAAGCGGCATGATAAAGGCCCTGTCCATCGCCTTTTCCGGCGGCTCTGTTATGGGCATGTGCGTAGTGGGCCTGGGTCTTCTGGGCTGCAGTATGATATACATACTCACAGGCAATTATAATATCCTCTTCGGCTTCTCCCTGGGCGCCTCCTCCATAGCCCTCTTCGCCCGTGTTGGCGGCGGCATCTACACCAAGGCCGCCGACGTGGGCGCCGACCTGGTGGGCAAGGTGGAGGCCGGCATTCCTGAAGACGACCCCCGCAACCCCGCCGTCATTGCCGACAATGTGGGCGACAATGTGGGTGACGTGGCGGGCATGGGCGCCGACCTCTTTGAAAGCTACGTGGGGGCCATAGTCTCCGCCCTGACCCTGGGCGTGGCAGCCAAGGGCCTGTTCCAGGGCGCAGGGGCCATATACCCCCTGGTGGTGGCCGGCGTCGGCATCCTGGCCTCCATAATCGCCACCTTCTTCGTCCGGGGCAAAGAGGGGGCCAACCCCCACAAGGCCCTGAAAATGGGCACCTATGTGTCCACGGTCATAGTGGGAGTTTCCGCCTTTATCCTCAGCAAGCTGTTTTTCGGCCGCATGTACTACGGCTGGGCCATAGCCGCCGGCCTGGTGGTGGGCCTGGTCATCGGCTTTGTCACCGAGATCTACACCTCTGAGGACTTCCGCAACGTAAAGCGCATTGCCAGCCAGTCCGAGACCGGCTCCGCCACCACCATAATCAGCGGCGTGGCGGTGGGCATGCGCAGCACCTGGGTGCCCATAGTGCTCATCAGCGTGGGCATCTATGTATCCTATAGCGTCACCGGCGACCTCTACGGCATAGCCCTGGCCGCCGTGGGCATGCTCTCCACCACCGGCATCACCGTGGCGGTGGACGCCTACGGCCCCATTGCCGACAACTCCGGCGGCATTGCCGAGATGAGCGGGCTGGACAGCAGCGTCCGGGAGATAACGGACAAGCTGGATGCCGTGGGCAACACCACCGCCGCCATAGGCAAGGGCTTTGCAATAGGTTCCGCCGCCCTTACCGCCCTGGCCCTCTTTGTCTCCTACGCCACCGAGGTGAAGCTGGAGAGCATAGACCTGCTCTCTCCCCATGTGGTCATCGGCCTGCTCATCGGCGGTATGCTGCCCTTCGCCTTCTCCGCTCTCACCATGGATTCGGTATCCAAAGCCGCCTATAAGATGATAGAAGAGGTTCGCCGCCAGTTTAGGGAGATACCCGGCATACTGGAAGGCAGCGGCCGCCCGGACTACGGCGCCTGCGTATCCATTTCCACCCGGGCCGCCCTCCACGAGATGATAGTCCCCGGCATCATGGCCGTGGCGGTGCCCCTGCTGGTGGGAATACTTCTGGGGCCCGCAGCTCTGGGCGGCCTGCTGGCAGGCTCCCTGGTCACCGGCGTGCTGCTGGCTATATACATGTCCAACTCCGGCGGCGCCTGGGACAACGCCAAGAAGTACATAGAGGGCGGCAACCACGGCGGCAAGGGCTCCAGCGCCCATAAGGCCGCTGTTGTGGGCGACACCGTAGGCGACCCCTTCAAAGACACCTCCGGCCCCTCCATTAATATCCTCATCAAACTGATGACCGTGGTATCTCTGGTCTTCGCTCCCATCTTTGTCCAAATAGGCGGACTGCTGTAAGCGCTCAGCACAGTCCGTATTCTCCCCCAGCCCTGCCCGGGAAACCGGGCAGGGTTTTTTTTCGTCTGAGCCGCATATGATTAATATGTGTTAATTTTCCTCTCTTCCCTTGCTTTCCCTGGAGATGCTTATTATAATATATAGGCTTTAGCTGATTTGAGGTATGCTGAAATAATGAAAGTAAAAAAATTGCTGCAATCCCTGTTCCTGACCTTGCTGACTCTGGTCCTGGTCTTTCTCGTGGTGGCCAGAGCGGAGCTGAAGGAGAAGTCCCTTCAGTCCTATGAGGCGGTGCCCGCCATGGAGACGGAGCCCACGCCTTCTCCCACTGCCAGCCCCAGCCCCACGCCGGAGCCTACGCCTACGCCCACGCCGGAGCCCCAGCCGGAATATTTTACCTTGTCCTTCATAGGCGACTGTACTCTCACCTCCCACCAGATGCTCAGTCAGGAAAGTCCCTATCACTATGCCTCCCGTATGAACGGGGACTATTCCTATCCCTTCTCCAACACTGCGGAATACTTTGAGAAGGATGACTTTACCCTGGCCAATCTGGAGTGTACCTTTTCAGACCAGGTGATGTACTCGGCCCAGACCTTTTACTTCCGGGCCCCCAGCGAGTGGGCGCAAATACTCACCTGCGGCGGTGTGGACTTTGTTACCACCGCCAACAACCATATGTACGACTTTGGGGAGACCGGGGCCCAGGACACTTTCAACGCTCTGGTATATTGGGGCATCCCCTACGGCACCGACGGCCAGGCCCAGCTCTTCACTACCGAGAGCGGCCTGACCCTGGGCATATACTGCGCCTACAGGGACTACATGCCCAGCCAGGAGGCGGCGGCCGAAGCCATAGCCCAGCTGCGGGAGCAGGGGGCGGAATATGTCATCTGTGCCTTCCATTGGGGGCAGGAGCTGTTCTATGAGCCCACTAAGGCCCAGATCGACCTGGCCCACGCCTGCGTGGACGCCGGGGCAGACCTGATCTACGGCAGCCACTCCCACTGCCTCCAACCCATTGAGGAATATAACGGCGGCCTCATCCTCTACTCCATGGGCAACTGGAGCTTCGGCGGAAACACCAGTCCCAGCGACAGGGATACCGCCATTGTCCAGGTCTCGGTGAAACGGGATCTGGACGGCAGCATCAGCCGGGACTCCTATGATATCATTCCCTGCTGTGTCAGCAGTCTGCCTGTAGGTGCAGACAACGGGGCGGACAACGATTACCGTCCCACTCCCTATGAGGAGGGCAGCGAAGAATATCAGCGCACCCTCAGCAAGCTGGACGGCAGCTATCAGGCCGGCAGCCAAGGGGCGGACTATTCCGGCTGGTACGCCAGCTACGGCGGCGCCCCCCAATAAGTCCGGGCAGTTTTTATATAAGAGCGCAAGCAAACGGCCCCGCAGGAAATTTCTGCGGGGCCGCTTATTCTTTCTGTAGTTTATTCTTTCATCTGTTTCATTATCTGGTTTGCGCCCGTAGCCGCCAGACCCGACACTATACCCACCGCAATTGCGCTTATCAAGTCCGTCGCCGGAAAATCCGGCACCAGATAGAGACTGACAATACCCAGCACTCCTCCGGCAATGCCGCATATCACGGGTATCCACTTGTTGTCCAGCTTGCTGGCCTTGGCCAGCTCTCCCAACATATAGGCAATGACGCTTATAGCCGCTACGCCCGTTACACCCATCATATCCACGTTTTCATTCCTTTCTCTCCAAATCCGCTATTCTGTGGTTAATTACCTTTATCTGTTCCTCTACCACCGGCATACGCCGGGCAAAGTTGTTGTGTTCCCTGACCTCCCTGGCCAGCTCCTCCACCTTTGTCTCCAGTATCGCCTGAGCCCTGCCGTTGCTGATAAGCACCCCCAGCAGGGTCAGGCCCCCGGTGATAAGAGCAGTTATCACCGCTTCCGCCATGCTTATCCCTTAAGGAGCCTGCCCCAGGTGTCGCCGCCCACTTCGCCGTCGTCCAGCAGTCCGGCAGCTCTCTGGAAAGCCTTTACCGCCTCTGCAGTAAGAGGCCCCATAATACCGTCGGCCTGGCCGGGCTCATAGCCCATACCGGCAAGAAGCATCTGCACGGTCTTCACTTGGGCATCCTCCATGCCCTCCTTTAAAAGTCCCAGCTTTACGCTGTATTCATAGGACGGCCCGGGCCTTGCGGAGGTGGTCCCACCTTCGCCGCCGTAGCGCAGCACGCAGTCCCAAGGGTAATTTCGGTAGCTTCGCACCAGAAACTCCCTGCCGGTCTGATCCCCCGGCTGCCCGCCGGTAATGCCCCCCAGCTCGTTGATGCTGGCCTCCACCTCCCGGCCGTTGCCGCAGTAGAGGGCGCAGTGATTTTCATAGTTGAGAAGTACATCGCCACGCAGCAAACCCGAACCGCTGTCCAGTTCAACGTCTCTTGTCACGTCCTTAAACCCGCAACGCAGGAACACTCCCCGCATATTGCCGGTATAGGTTGCGCCGGAAGATTTTACCGGCACGCCTGCCAGTTCCCAGGCGGATATCACTGCCGATGAGCAATCGAAGTCCCCATATTCTCCCCAGCGGTACTGCTGGTCATAGCCGTGGCTGTCGTCGGCGGCCCAGTCTTCCATACGTTTTACAGCAGATTCTGTCGCATTCATATCGTTCCTCCTTGCAGAGCCGCAGCGGCCCTTTGCATATTTTTCTCAGGCTTCGGTCCAGCCGTAGACGCCGGGCTCCCACACGTTGGCGTCGATGTTGGATGTCCAATGCTTGCCCTTATGGCTGACCTTGGCCCCTACATTATATGCGTCATGGGCGCCCAGGGGCTGCACCCAGTCCGGCCATTCCTCCAGGGAGACTACTACCCACAAGGCCGGGGTGGCCGGGGGCGTCCAGTCCTCCTGGGATGTGTGGGCCTGCACGCAGCGGTACAGCGTGCCGCCGTACTCTATGCGCTCATCGGCGCTGTAGCTTGTGCCGCTTGCCCAGGCCGGGAAAAGAGTGGGCACCTCCAGGGCCTCGGCGTCGCTGAGACTGGCTGCCGCCTTTTCTATGTAGGGCCGCATCTTCAGGGCATTTTCCAAATAACTCACGGGCTCACCCCCAATACTTCCAGGGCCGCCAGAGCGTCTGCGTTCTCGGCCCTGGCTTCTTCATAGGCGGCCTGGGCCGCCTCCAGCAGCCGGATATCCTCCGCCGGAGCTATCATCTCCCCGGTAAACACCGTGCCGTCCTCCCTTGTCCAGCTCTCCCCGGCTGGAATGTAACGGTAGCCCTCAACATACCGAGGGCATTTTCCCTCGAAAAAAGCGCTTTCGACGGGAGCAAGGCCATCGGCACATGAAGCATGACATTTAAAATTTTCATCTATGAAAATCGTCATATCAGTCCTCCGTGAGCCAAACTTTTGTTATGTTCCCATAAAAGGTTCCCCATATTTCGATTTTATGAGAACCTGTTATATTGGAAATATCCAGGTCAATAGATACCGGGCCTGTGTTGGAGAAGGTTTTATGGGCCAATCCATAGTTGTTTTCCGTATAGACATTATCAGTGACCATAAATCTTGGAATATTTGGATAGTCGGTACTATAAACCTCATTTACGTTTCCTGTGAGATGAGCGGTCTTATATGGAGTCATGTCATAGGAGTTTGTAGTAGCCGCACTTTTATAACCGACAATAGCGTTGAAGTTTATTGATTCTTCTCCAATAACAACGCTAGTAGGCTTGCCGGGCTCGTTGTACGCCTTCCAAGGGACCTCCGCTCCGTTATCGAAAAGAAGAAAGGCAAATAACAATTTAAGGCTGTATACTTTGCCCTCCTCCACCTCTATTGTCCCACTTTTGGAGTCGCCGTCTTTTTCCGCCGTCACCGTCCACTCCCCCGCTCTGGGTATCTGAAACATCCAGCGGCCCGAACTGTCCTTGGCCTGCATCGTCCTGGTGCCATTGGTACAGGTGCAGACCGCCCCCTCCGGGTAGCTCACGTCGATAACGGCATAGGCGGAGCCTCCCCCTGCGTTTGTTCTGCCTATCATGTTCTCACCTCACAGGTATACACACTATTGCGGGAATGGTGACCACCTCTGCCGGGCTCTCGCAGGCATATATGTATATTCCTCCGTCGTAGCTCTCGGCAACGGGAGCGAAGATGTTCTCCAGAACATCCTCCGGGGCAAAGCTCACACTGGGCGCAAAGTCCTCCGTTACCCCCTCCAGGGTGACCGCCGCCCGGAAAGGATAGTCCCCGTAAGTCTCGTCCTCCTGCCAGGCTTCCGAACCCACAGTAATGTTGGTAAAGGCCAGTATTTTTGCGTCAGCCGCCAGCTTGGCCCTGGTCACTGCGGCAGTCTCTATTGCCTCGTTTCCTATAGTCAACGGGTCTGTGCCGCCTGCGGCATGCTGGGCGGCGTGGGAGGCTATGTGGGCCAGGCTCCAGTTGAAGGTTGCTTCCGTACCGCTGAAGCCCTCCTGTACCGCCAATTCATAGGGGCTTGCGCCATCGTCACCCTTTTCCCCTGTTTCCCCCTTGGGGCCTCGGATATTGACTGTCTCCGGGTTTTCCAGACCTGCGTCGTTTATCCAGCTCAGGTTCCCATAATCGTCTACGTTGGGAATAAAGGTGGCCCCGTCATTGCCCCGGCTGCCTTCCGGGCCCCGTATACTGCCGTTGTTCACCCACTGCTGTCCGACACCGTCGTATACGTATATATCGTAGGGAGCCTGGATCCCTACGCCATAGGCGTCGCCTCTCTCCGGCTCCTGCACCCCTTCGGCCAGCTCATCCAAAGTTGAAAAATAGCCCAGTATTTGGAAACCCTTGCCGTCCAGCTCCCCGCTCTCAATAGTCTCCATAATATCCTTGGCTTTCTCCAGAGCCAAGCTGGCCTTGCTGTCCAGCTGTTCGGCCACCGTCATAGGTATCTGGTGCAGGGGCTCGTCTATAAGTCCGCTCTCTTTTACCTGAATGATCACCGGCACCGTTGTGATGCGGCTCTCCCCCAGGTTTCCGGTGAGATACATCTCCCAGCTCCCTATGCTCAGGTTCAGGTGCATGTCGCTTTTTATTTCGTCGTCTATAAGGTTCAGGTCATATACCGTCTCGCCCTGGCGGAAATGGGCCCACTTGGAATAGCCGTCCCAGGTGCTGCCGCTGAAATGGAAGCGGGCCCGGAGAAAGTCCCGGGAGTTTGCAGCGATCACCGGGCTTGCATAGCGTATGCTCTGTCCGCTTATATAGAATTCCATCATTTGTCTCTCTCCCCTTCCGCCTCATTCAGATTTTGTATCAGCCTCACCAGGTAATCTCTCAACTGCCTCAGTTGGCTCTCCGCCGAGCCGTGCAGCATAGGCGGGTATTCATACATCACATATCACTCCCTATCTCCAAAACTTTTGCCAGGGAGAAGAGCTGGAAGTCTCCCTTCCCCTCCAGTCTTATCTGCATATGGTCGCAGCGCCGGGGGCATACCGGCACGGTGACAGTGCCGGTACCGCTGAGCTTCACCCGGCCCTTGTGCTCCCAGATCCCGGAAGAATCGTATTGGATGAACACATCCATCCATGCTCCCTCTTCCATACGCAAGCGCAGATTAAAGCGGGAAACATACTTTTTGTCCGGGTACTGGTAGTAGAGTATGCCGCTCTCCGCCATCCAGGGCACATAGTTTTCTTCTGCGCCCTGTCTTCCGCCGAGGCTCCACAGCTCCGAGCCCGTCATGGCATACAGTTCCCCTTCCAGTCTGGCAAAGAACTTTGCAGGCAGGCTGTCCTCCTTCATCCAGAGGCTTCGGCTGATGTCGTACACAAAGAGCTGACGCTGTCCCTGGCTGTCGTCCATGGCAATATAGTATTTGTCTCCCACTGACCCGGCGGCGGCATTGAAGTAAAGCTCCTCGCCCAGGGCCTGGGACACGCTGCTGGGAAATCCTCCCTGATATGCGCAGACGTCTCCGCCGGATTTGTAAAACAGCGTCTCATTGACAACCGCAAGACTTTTGTGGCTGCCGGGCTGTACCCCGCGGCACACGGTTTCTGTAAGGCGGTGCGCCCCGTAGGCGGAGACGGTGATTTTATGTATGTCGTTTTCTTTGAAGAACATTGGGCTGCCCAGGTAGTTCACCGCCCCGGTCCAGGGCCCGTCGGAGCCCACGGAGGCGGTCCAGGAGTCGGTGCTAAGTCCCTGGTACTGCCGCCA
>CALWVZ010000054.1 GCA_944385125.1 uncultured Oscillospiraceae bacterium | reverse complement strand
TTGTTTTCAAGCCTTGTCTTTTCCATTTTCACACACACTCTCTTTCCTTCTGTTTGCCGCCTGTGGCCAGATACATGATATAGTGCTCGTTCATGTCCTCGCCGCTGACTTCGCCCACCTGGCGGCCGTGGAACAGCACCAGGCTCCTGTCGCACACCCGCATTATCTCCTGAGCTTCCGAGGACAGCACCACGATGGCCACGCCCTCAGAGGCAAGACGGCGGATGATGGTATAGATCTCTTCCTTGGCCCCCACGTCCACACCCTGGGTGGGATTGTCCAGTATCAGGACCTTCGGGTGGGAGATGAGCCACTTGGCCAGCACTACCTTCTGCTGATTGCCGCCGGATAGGCTGGTTATCCTGTCGCTCTTGCCGCCCATCTTGATATGCAGGCTCTCCACCTGCTCCATGAACAGCTCCTCCTGCTTTTCAAAGTCTATAAAGCCCTTGCGGCAAAGCTTGGGAAGGTAGACTATGGAACCGTTGTCCAGAATGGACATGTCCTTCAAAATGGCGTTTTCCTTGCGGTTCCTGGGCAGATAGGCCAGCCCGGCCTCCAGGGCCTGGTGGGTATTGCGCATATTGATCTCCTTGCCGCCCAGATATATCTTGCCGGAATAGCGGCCGCCGTTCATGGCGCCAAACACCGTCTGGAAAAGCTCGCTGCGCCCGTCTCCCAGAAGGCCGGTGACGCCCAATACTTCTCCCTGGCGCACCGTGAGAGAGATGTCGTGGAAATGGTGCCCGTCGCTCAGGCCCTCCAGCCGCAGCATCTCTTCCCCGTACTGGCAGCGCTCGCTGTTTGTATCGCTCTGGACCTCGTGGCCCACCATGTAGGCCGCCAGCTGCTTCTGATTGGTCTCCGACACCTTGCCCGAGGCCACCATGTTGCCGTCTCTCAGCACCGTATATCTGTCGCAGATCTCCATGACCTCGCCCAGCTTGTGGGATATAAATATAATTCCCACACCCTGCTCCTTCAGGGAGCGCATCATGGTAAAGACGCGCTGTATCTCAGGCTCGGTAAGGGAGGTGGTGGGCTCGTCCATGATGATGATGGAGGCGTCCTGCATCAGCGCCCGGCATATCTCCACTATCTGTTTATAGGAGGCGTCCAGCTCCCGCACCATGGTGCAGGGGTCCAGGTCGATATTCATCCGCTGGAAAAGCTCCTGGGTCTTTTTCTGCATCAGCTTTGCGTCCAGGAACATTTTCTTTTTAGGCAGATGGGTTATGAACATGTTCTCATATATCGTCAGGTCGTTTATCAGGTTCAGCTCCTGATGGATAAAACCTATGCCGGCATCCAGAGAATCCACAGGGGAATTGAACTGCTTTTGCTGGCCGTCAAGGCTAATGCTGCCCTTGTCCGCCTGGAGCACGCCGCCCAGGATGTTCATCAAAGTGGATTTGCCGGCGCCGTTTTCCCCCAACAGAGCGCATATCTCGCCGGTATCCAGGCTGAAGCCCACATCCTGAAGGACATCGTTTGCCCCAAAGGACTTATAGATGTTTTCCATTTTCAGGTTCAAGCTATCACTTCCGTTTTCTTTTGGTATAAGTTAGAGCATTTTTCCTTAAAAAACTGCCGAAGGAGCCCTGGCACTTTTTTAAGGAAAAAGTTTGAGCCCCTATTGCAAGTGGGCTATGGCTACAAAGCCATAGCCCACTCGAGGATACGTCTTTAGTTATTATCAGTAAACGGTGTTCTCGGGATCCAGGAACTCGGCCACGTTGTCGGCAGAAACGATGGTGGTGGGGATGACAACGATGGGCTCAGCCTCGCCGCCATTGAGCAGGTCGATAGCGGTCTTGATGGCATCCTGAACCATGGAGGGGCTGTACAGAGCGCTGCACAGGCCCAGGTCGGCATACTGCTCGTCGGCGATCATGCGGAAGTACTCCTGGCATCCGCCGCCGCCGGTGATGGCCTTGATGTCGGTGCGGCCGGCCTCGGTGATGGCCTGGATGGAGCCGATGGAGGTCTCGTCATCCATGGAGAACACGGCGTCGATCTGGGGGTTCTTCTCCAGAACGTCGGCCATAACGGTCAGGCCGTCGTCACGGGCAAAGGACTCCAGAGTAACTTCAAAGACGTTGGTCATGTCATAGCCGATCTCGTCCATGTAGGCGTAGAAGCCTTCCTTGCGCAGCTCGCAGACGGAGCCGGAAGAGGGCACGTCCATAACGGCGATGATGGCGCCGTCGCCCACCTTGTCGGATATGTACTTGGCGCACTGGTAGCCCATGTCATAGTTGTCGCCGGTGACTTTGTAGATGCCTTCGCAGGCAACGTCAACGTCGAAGTTCACAACGGGGATACCGGCGTCAATGACTTCCTGAAGAGCAGTCTCCATGCCGGTCCACTGGGGCCAGGAGACCACAACGGTGGCGCCCCAGGCCATCAGGTCCTGAAGGGCAGAGGTCATCTCTGCGGCATCGGCGGAGGTGGTGATCTTGTACTCCAGGTTGTTGTCCTTGCAATACTTCTCGGCGTAGTAGGCAACGCCGGCCACCCAGCCGTGGGTCACGTCGGGAGCGGCAATGCCGACCTTGATGACGGGAGCCTCGGCGGCATCCTCAGCGGGAGCCTCAGCAGCATCCTCGGCAGGAGCCTCAGCGGCGGGCTGCTCTTCGGCAGCGGGCTCTTCGCTGGCGCCGCAGGCGCACAGAGCGAAGACCATCATGACTGCCAGCAGCAGTGCGATGAGTTTTTTCATTTCATTTCCTCCAAAAAATTTTTTATTCACGGCTTTTGCCGGTGAACTACATGCTCAATTGTGAAAAGCGTCAAATTTGACATTGGTTAAAGACTATATTGAAGTAGTATTCATGCACATTTCACAAGTACCGGCTAAGTATAGCACAGTATTTTTCCCCTGTCAATTATTTTATACGCCGCCGGAATTTCCAGTTTTGCTTCATTTTTTATCAATTGTATATACAATTAGCAACGAATGTTGACCATGTAAATCGGTTTCCAGATTAAAAAAAGACTTTCGCCTTGGTATGCGAAAGTCCTTTTCAGCAAAATTTTTTATCATTCTTTTACAACATCCACGGTCTCCAGACCGTAGCGCAGGAAGAGCTCCACAGCTTCCCGGTCTATGCGCTCCCCGGACACGGCTATGGGCACTGCCGGGGGGCAGGCCACCGTTGGGGCGCCGCATATGCGCCCCAGAGCCTTTTGCGCCGGCACAGTCTCCTGAGGGGCAAACATGGCCCTGCGCAGCGGCATGGCTCCTTCTCCTCTCGGCAGCGGCAGGCTCTTCTTTTCAGCCGGGGGCGCCGGAGCATATCCCAAAGCCGCCTCCAGTATCTCCAGCTCCTCAGGGGTGTTGGAGGGGGTGAACATGAGCACCAGATAGTCCCCGTCGGCATGTTCGCATTCTATTCCCCGCTCCCTCAGAAGGCCTGCCAGCTCAAGTCCGCTTGAAGCCCCCGGGGCTGCTATTGTCAGGCGAAGAGGGTCGGAAGGCTCCACGCCCCAGCCCCGGTCCCTAAGCCGTACTTTCAGCTTCTCCAGTTCCAGACAGCTCTCGGCCAGCTCCTTCCTATAGTTCCCCGTCAGATATACATTGCACAGGTCCAGAGAAGCCAGGGTAAGATAGGATGGGCTGGTGGAGCCAAACAGCGCCATGGCCTGCCGGGCCTTACGGGCAAAGGCTGCCGGGGCGCTTTTGCTTATGTGCAGATAGGCAGCCCCGGTGAGCGCCGGAAGGGTCTTGTGGGCGGAGTCACAGCAGATGTCCGCCCCCAGGTCCATGGGGTGCAGCGGAGAGCCCAGGAAGTGCAGATAGGCTCCATGGGCATTGTCCACCGCCAGGATGCTCCCCCGCTCATGGACTGCGGCGGCTATGTCCCGGATATCCGCCAGGTTGCCCAGATAGTCCGGGCTGGTTATGTAAACCGCCGCAGGTGGCTCCGGCAGGGCGTCCATGGCTGCCGCCACTCCCTTAGGGCTTATTGGGCAACCCAGGAGAGAGTTGCTCTCCCCCTCCGGCCACAGCCACTCCGGCCGGAAGTCCAGCAGGGCGGCGGCGTATATGAAGACCTTATGGACGTTCCTGGCCGCTAGGACGACTGGGGCGGTGCCCGGCTTCCGGTTTTGCAGTATCAGGTGGAGCATGGCCCTTATGCACTGGCTGGAGCCCTCGGTGGAATAGAGGGTCCGCCCTGTCCCAAAGAGGCTGCCGGCGTTCTCCTCGCTTCTGGCTATTATGCCCTCCGCCTCATACAGGGAATCGGCCCCTGCTATCTCCGTGATGTCCAGGGCTTCGCAGCCCAGAGGGCCCCTGCCCTTGTGGCCGGGCATGTGGAAGCGGGCGGCGCCGGAGGCGGCGTAGCTTTTCACAAAGTCGGCTATGGGGCTGTCCATCAGTCCTGCCCCTGGCTCTCCGCCACTTTCATCATGATGGCGCACTCGATACGCTTTTTGAACAGCTCACAGCCTGCCTCATACACGCCCTTTATGCTGCCGGTGGCATGGTAGGCGTTGGCGGCGCAGCCGCCGGAGCAGTAGAGCCGGGCCCAGCAGCCGTCGCACTCTTTGCGGGCATAGGCGTTGCAGGAGCGAAACTCCTCTCTCAATGCGGTGTTGGTGACCCCGTCCCAGATGTTGCCCAGCCTGTACTTCTCCTCGCCCACGAACTGGTGGCAGGGGTAGAGGTCGCCCCAGGGGGTGACGGCCATATACTCTGTGCCGGAGCCGCAGCCGGAGATGCGCTTATAGATGCAGGGGCCCCCGGTGAGGTCCAGCATGTAGTGGTAGAAGGTTATGGGCTTGCCCTCCTTCTCCCGGCGGAGCATGTCCACCGCCAAAAGCTCGTACTGCTGCTTTACGGTCTCTATGTCCTCCGGGGTGAGAGCGGCGCTGTCCCCCGGTGCGCAGACCACCGGCTCCATACTCAGCTCCGTAAAGCCCAGGTCCGCCATGTGGAACAGGTCCTTGGTGAAGTCGGGATTTGCATGGGTGAAGGTGCCCCGCATGTAGTAGTTCTTTCCGCCCCGGGCCTTCACCAGCTTCTGGAACTTGGGCACTATGCGGTCATAGCTGCCCTTGCCGGCATAGTCCACCCGCAGGGCGTCGTGTATCTCCCTGCGTCCGTCCAGGGACAAGACCACATTGCTCATCTCCCGGTTGGCAAAGTCTATCACCTCATCGTCTATGAGCATGCCGTTGGTGGTGAGGGTAAAGCGGAACTTCTTGTGGTGGGGCTCCTCCTGAGTGCGGGCATACTCCACCAGCCGCTTTACCACCTCCCAGTTCATCAGAGGCTCTCCTCCGAAGAAGTCCACCTCCAGGTTGGTGCGGCGGCCGGAATTTTCAATGAGGAAGTCCAGGGCCCGCTTGCCCACCTCAAAGCTCATCAGGGCCCGCTCCCCGTGGTACTTGCCCTGGCTGGCAAAGCAGTAGGAACAGTTCAGGTTGCAGGTGTGGGCCACGTGGAGGCACAGGGCCTTCACCACGTCCCCGGAGCGTTCCTTGAAAGTTCCGGCCATGGCGGCAAAATTGTCCGGGGTATAGAGCTTCCCCGCCTTTTCCAGGGCCGCCACATCGGCTATGCAGGCGTAGAGCTCTTCCTCCGTAACGTCGCTGCGGTGGGCATACTTTACCAGCAGCTCCCGGACTATCTCCTCCGGGCTTTTTTCCTTGTACATGGCTATTATGTCGTAAGCCACCTCGTCCACGGAGTGGATAGAGCCGGAGCAGCTGTCCAGGACGATATTATAGCCGTTGAGTTTGTATTGGTGTACCATCAGGTACCCTCCCTCTATGTATACTCAGAGATAAAAAGCGCCGCCCCGGGAGCGCTGTTGGAAAGGGAAGCTCAGCTCCCCATTCCGGCAGCCCCTGAACAGGCGGCAGCTTTTTATTTTTTCAGAGTCAGCCTTTTACTCAGGCCTTCTCGTTCTCGCACTTCTGGTTGGCAACGCCGCAGCTGGTCTTGCAGGCAGACTGGCAGGAGGTCTGGCACTCGCCGCAGCCGCCGTTCTTTGCGCTCTGGCACAGGTCGCGGGTCTCAAGAGTCTTGATTCTTTCCATAATAATATTCTCCATTCTGTGACATTAGTTTGGGCCTCCGCCCTTAGGCGGCAGCCTTTTTATATTTCAGGATTTTACCACATGGCAAGGATAAAATCAAGCTATTTAGTTTGAAATATCCCCGGACTGGTCCCAGTCCAGTATGATGCTGTATCCGTAGATGTTCTCCGTTATCTCTCCCTGGGCCCCCAGGTCCGACAATATCTGTTCCGGGCTTATATTTATCACCTTGGACAGATAGATGCAGTCCGGCAGCTTATCCGGGTTCAGCCGGTAATAGCTCAGCAGCCGCTGCCACTCGCTGTTGGTATCGTAGTCTATAGCCAGCCAGGCGGAGTAGGCGGCCATCTCCTTGTCGTCCATTAGGTAGAGGTAGGTATCCCTGCTGTAATAGAGCACCTTCCCCTCCTGCATCCTTATCTGCTGGGTGTCATCATACAGGGTCTCGTATACCTGGTGCCGTTCCTGGGTGGTCCAGACCCCGGCGTTTGCTCCCCTGCCGATCCAGTGATCCAGCTTATCCACAGACTCGTCCCAGAAGGCGTCCCTGACCCGGCACACCGTGATACCAACGCAAGAGGCGGCAATCAGAGCTGCCGCCAGGCCCCTGCTCAGGGTTCCCTTCTTGTTCTCGATCCCGGCAAAGCGTCTGCACAGCAGCAGTATCGCAGGCACCGAGGCCACTGCAGAGGCGCCGGATATCACATAGAACTCCTGGTTTGAGCCGCAGTGTATAAGGAAGGTATAGAGCATAGCCGGGAGATAGAATAGGCCGAAGGTCTTCCAGTCCCTATCCCCGTCCGTGATAAAGGCAAAGAGACCTGAGCAGGCTAGAGGGAACAAATAGAAGTTGATAAAAATCAGGTCTTTGAAAAAGCCCGCCAGATACAGCCCCGATACCAGCAGGGCCGCAATGAAGACTGCGTCCCTGTGTTTTGATTTGAACAGCCGGGCATCTGCAGCCCAGCCCAGGAGCAGCAGGGCATAAGCTGCCATGGCAAATTTTGACGTGGAGTTGGAGTCCAGCACCGCCGCACCGTAGGTACTCATCTTATTCCATAGGGAACTGGGCTCATGCCGGTGGTCGTTCAGTATCTGCGGAATGGCGTCCACTATATCGCCAATTGGATTTTGGAGTATCATCGCCAAAGTGATCATCGCCAGCAGCGCGCAGCCGCCGGTAAAGGCCCAGAGGCTGCGGCCTGAGAGGGCATACGCCTGCTGCCCTCCGGCCCTCTTTCTCACTGCCACCGCCGCCAGGATATACACCGGGTAGAGCAGAACAAGGAAGGGGCAGCACAAAACTGAGGCCGCATAGAACAGTCCTGCCAGGAACATCCATGCCGCATTGAGCTTGCTGCGATTCATGGTCGCCAGGCCGGCCGTGAGGCACTGCACCCCCATGGAGTTATAGGACAGGGCCATAATGTTGTGGGGGACAAATATCATGAAGGGCAAAACAGCCAGGGCAGACCATTTTTTATCTCTGAGGCACAGGTAAACGTATATGCTGAAGGCCGCCTGCACCGCTATGTAGAAATAGCGAAAAACAAGGATTATGCCTTCATTGTTGGGAAACACCGCCTTATATAGAGCCATAAGAGGTATCAGCAGCACGCCCCCAAACTGGGACACATGCCACTCGTCCACCAGAAGCGTATCTCCCTGGAGCAGCCGCTGAGGCACAGTGAGATAAAAAGCTTCATCAATATTTCCGAATCCCTTGGTGACCTTCCAGCGGGAGATGAGCAGCACGGCAAGCAGGCAAAATATAAAGAACAAATCTCTCTTTGTGATCTTCTTCATTAATTTTCTCTCCTTTTGGCTGTCCCTTTATCTCATATCGTTGGCAGTCCTGTATTTCAGACTCCACCATCTCTTTTTTTCTTGACCAAATACGGCGGTGTAGCCATACACAGCAGTGCAAAAACGCTCACCGCCATTTCCCGGTAGGTAAACCAGTGGTGGACATAGGAGTGGTTTCCCATGAGCTTATACCAGAGCAAAGGCAAGGCAGCCAGCAGGAGCAGGCCCGGCCATCTGCCCGGAGTTCTATTGCGCCCCGCTCCCGGGCTTTTAAGTCCAAGGAGCAGCACAAACAGGATATAGGCCAGAGCCGCCGCCCCCGCCGGTGAGACAAGATGGTCCAGATTAAGCTTCAGCACATCAAGGTATCTGAAGGCGTAGCCCGCCTCATCCGCCATAGAGCTGCGGAAAAAGGCTATGGTCAGGGCGTTTTTTATCGCTTCCGCATCGCCAAAAGCCGTCAATATCAGCCACTTTCCCGCCCACATCGCTCCATAGCCCAGCAGCCAGGCTCCAAGACTGCAAAGTAAAAAAAGCAGTGTGCCGCGAGCTCTCCCCCTGTCCTTGCAGATCATAAGGCAGGCCGGTATGCCGAAGCCGGCCAGGGGCCAGGTGAGCAGGTCAAGGAAGCTGGCGGCGCAGCCTATCCCGGCAAAGAAGAGCAGCTCGCCCCGGTCCTTCCTCAGCCTCTCATACATCAGCAGCAGAAGTATGGAGGCCAGCACGCTGAGATGGAGCATGGACGAAAACTGAAGAGAGCGCACGATCGCTGAAATATCCACCAGCAGCAGGCTAAGCGCCAGGGCCGGGATGTATCTGCCCAGGCCTCTTTTGTACATAAGGAGCATCAGGCAAAACAGGCTCAGGGCGGTACAGACCAGATTCACAAGTCTTATCTCTGAATAGTCAAACAGGAGAAGCAGGGGCTTGAGCAGGATCAAATAACCGTGCCAGTATCTCTCGTAGGAGACTGTCTCCACTTCTTTGCCGTCCATATAATGGGCGGTAAGGACCAGCACCGGGTCCTCATTTGCCGCCGTAGTATACCTGTAGGCTTTAAGGGCCCTGTCCGTCAGGCTCTCATCGCCTGAATAAGCGGCTGTGAGGAGCATGAGGGCGTCGGTATAGTTATCCAGCCTGCTGTCTGTGCCCAGGATGTCCGTGACCGGGTAGCTGCCTTCCCGAAGGAAGACTTCCGCCGACTCGGCCAGGTTCTTTTCCATAGGGGCAGTGGGCAGGGCATAAACCGCAAGAAGCAGCAGAAAGCCCAGTATCGTCATGAAAACTATCAGAGCGCAGAGCTTAAGGCCCAGTCTCAAATATTCTTTCCCCATTTCCTGCGGCTCCCGAATTAAATTCCTTATTTCCCTATCCAGCTCTCGTCAGAGGGGTTATTGCGGAAAGCGATGAGACGCTGCACGTCCTCGGGCTTTATATAGCCCTCCTCTGCGGCGGCGGCGGCCACCACGTCAAAATTAGTCAGGGAGATGTTCTTCACATTGGCGGCAGCCAGGCGCTCCAGGCCCTTCTTCATGCCGTAGGTGAAGATGCTCACCACTCCCAGCACATCTGCCCCGGCTTCCCGGAGCACGTCCACCACTTCCAGCACGCTGCCGCCGGTAGAAATGAGGTCTTCCACCACGACCACCTTCTGGCCCGGTTCCAGGCGGCCCTCTATCTGGTTCTGGCGGCCGTGGTCCTTGGCCCCGGAGCGCACATAGCCCATGGGCATGTTCAGCAAATGTGCCGTGATGGCGGCGTGGGCTATGCCGGCGGTGGAGGTGCCCATGAGCACCTCAGCCTCCGGGTAATTCTCCTTTATCAGCTGGGCCAGGCCCTGCTCCACGTCCAGGCGCACTTCCGGTGCGGTGAGGGTCAGGCGGTTGTCACAGTACACGGGGCTCTTGATGCCGCTGGCCCAGGTGAAGGGCTCGTCGGGGCGGAAGAACACCGCCTTTATCTTCAGCAGGTCTTTTGCGATTTTCTTTTCCATCATCCTACAAACTCCTTTACGCATCTGTTGTACGCCTCCACCGGGTCGGCGGCGGCGGTTATGGGACGGCCCACAACGATATAGTCGGAGCCCAGCTCTTTTGCCTTTGCAGGGGTGGTCACCCGTTTCTGGTCTCCTGCGTCCCCGTCGGCAAAGCGGACGCCGGGGGTGACGGTGACAAAGCTCTCGCCGCAGGTCTCGTGGACCTTGCCCGCCTCCAGGGGGGAGCAGACCACGCCGTCCAGCCCCGCTTCCATAGCGGTGCGGGCGTAGCTCATGACCACCTGGTCCAGGGGCTTTTCAATGAGCAGCTCCTTCTCCATGCTCTCCTGGTCGGTAGAGGTGAGCTGGGTGACGGCTATGAGCAGGGGGCGGCTGCCGTCTGGCCGGGTCAGGCCCTCCAGAGCTGCCTTCATCATGGCGGAGGTCCCGGCGGCATGGACATTGCACATGTCCACATCCAAGCCGGAGAGCACGGCCATGGCTTTTTTCACGGTGTTGGGGATGTCATGGAGTTTCAGGTCCAGGAAAATTTTATGGCCCCGGGCCTTTATCTGCCGGACTATCTCCGGGCCCTCGGCATAGTAGAGCTCCATTCCTATCTTCACAAAGGGTTTGCGCTCCTGGAACTTGTCCAGGAAAGTGAACACCTGCTCTGCGCTGCTGAAGTCGCAGGCAACTATCACGTCTTTACCCATGTATATGACCATTCCTTTCCGCTGCGCTGCAAGGCACCAAAGGGGATGAAACCCAGGAGCCTCTAACACAGCAAAACG
>CALWVZ010000053.1 GCA_944385125.1 uncultured Oscillospiraceae bacterium | reverse complement strand
GAAAACTTCCACCTTTTCATCTGTTTCAGGCAGAAAAAGACCCGTCGCAGATTTTCTCAATTCTGCGACGGGCCCTTAAATTATTCTGTACTCTTTCAGACCTCAGCGGCGGAAACCAAATTGGTCGAAGTTCTTTTTCAATGCCCGCTCTGTGGGAAAGATGGGTACAACGAGAAAGACCAGCTGTGCCCCCATGATGACAAGGCTGGAGTTTCCTATGGCCCCTACTCCCTCCCCCAGGAGAAAAAGCATGGGAATCACAGACAGGGGCAGGAGAACCAGCCCCAGGATGAACCAGAGTTTCCCGAAATACCTGTGGGCAAAATCCCAGGTCTCCCGGCTTTTCATGGACATGGAAGTGCGGTAGCCGTAAGCACCGTTTATTTCTTTGGGGGGATTGTGCATAAAATGCCTGCCGAAGACTATCATCGTCAGGGGTATCAGCAGGGATACCGCCAGCATAAACAGCCAATAGCCCAAACCCCTCACCTCCCTAAACCAGTATAGCATTTACTGCCCCGTCGGGCAAGAGCGGCGGAAGCAGAAAGAGAGCGGCGGAAGCAGAAAGAGATTATCCTTGCAATATCAGGGGAAAATGTATATAATGAGTGTTCATGGAGCACCGACTCCGCTAATGAGAGAAAGGATGAGCGCCAAATGGAGCGTCAGAAAATAGCAGGCATATTTGCAAACAGCCAGAGCCTGGGCGGACAGGAGATGACCGTCTGCGGCTGGGTGAGGACCGTCCGGGATATGAAGAACTTCGGCTTTATCGAGCTCAACGACGGCAGCTGCTTTAAGTCCCTTCAGGTGGTCTTTGAGCGGCAGAGCCTGGAAAACTACGAGGAGATAGCAAAGCAGAACGTGGGCGCCGCCCTTATCGTAAAGGGTACCCTTGCGCTGACCCCGGAGGCCAAGCAGCCCTTTGAGCTGAAAGCCCGGGAGATCACCGTGGAGGGGGCCTCCACCCCCGACTATCCCCTGCAGAAGAAGCGGCACAGCGTGGAGTTCCTCCGCACCATCCAGCACCTGCGGCCCCGCACCAATCTCTTCTCCGCCACCTTCCGGGTGCGCAGCGTGGCGGCCCAGGCGGTGCACGAGTTCTTCCAGAGCCGGGGCTTCGTCTATGTCCAGACCCCCATCATCACCGGCTCCGACTGCGAGGGCGCCGGGGAGATGTTCCGGGTCACCACCCTGGATCTGAATAACCTGCCCCGGAAAGAGGACGGCACCGTGGACGACAGCAAGGACTTCTTCGGCAAGGTCACCAGCCTCACCGTCTCCGGCCAGCTGAATGCGGAGAACTTCGCCATGGCCTTCGGGGACGTGTATACCTTCGGCCCCACCTTCCGGGCGGAGGTGAGCTATACCCAGCGCCACGCCGCCGAGTTCTGGATGATAGAGCCGGAAATGGCCTTTGCCGACCTCAACGACTATATGGACACCGCCGAGGCCATGGTGAAGTATATCATCAACACCGTGCTGGAGCGCTGCCCCATGGAGATGGAGTTCTTCAACTCCTTTGTGGACAAGGGCCTGCTGGAGCGGCTGCACAACGTGGTGAATAACGACTTCGGCCGGGTGACTTACACCCAGGCCGTGGAAATTCTGGAAAAATCCGGAAAGAAATTCGACTACCCGGTGAAGTGGGGCATCGACCTGCAGACGGAGCATGAGCGCTATCTCACCGAGGAAGTGTTCAAAAAGCCCATCTTCGTCACCGACTATCCCAAGGATATCAAGGCCTTCTACATGCGCATGAACGACGACGGGAAGACCGTGGCGGCGGCAGACTGCCTGGTGCCCGGCGTGGGGGAGATAATCGGCGGCAGCCAGCGCGAGGAGCGTCTGGAGGTGCTGACAAAGCGCATGGCGGAGCTGGGACTGAAGGAAGAGGACTACTGGTGGTACCTGGACCTGAGGCGTTACGGCAGCTGCCGCCACGCCGGCTACGGCCTGGGCTTTGAGCGCATGGTGATGTACCTCACCGGCGTGAGCAATATCCGGGACGTGGAGCTCCACCCCCGCACCACCGGCAACGCCGACTTCTAAGGGGAAACGCTCTTAAAAAAGAAAGAGTTCGCCCTGGGGCATAGGGAGGTATTTGTTTTGACTGAAAGAATAGCGATAGAAAAGGGACCTGCCCGGAGCCGGGGCTATGCCTGGGCGGTGTTTGCCGCCATGGTATTTTTCATGGTGAAGGAGATAGACCGGGACCTGTGGTATCAGCTGTACCTGGGCTACTTCATATATCTGGCCCCGGTGCTGATAGCCTTCAGCCTCTATTTTAAAGGGCTCAGGGGGGCCGTGGAAGTCAGGCTGTATATGTTCTACTGTCTCTGGCTGCTCATCTCCCGGCTGCTGAACGGGGACATTTTCCTCAGCAGCGACATTGTAACGGTGCTGGATATAGGCATGGGCTGCGCCTTTCTCACGGCCTGCCTGAGCCTGGACGGCAGGGAGCGGCAGCGCTACCTGGACTGGCTGAGCATCCTGTTTGCCGGCTATATCACTTTCATGAGCCTTCTGAGCATGTACGGCGTGCTGCTGAGACGGGAGCTCTTCGTGCCCATTACCGGGGGATATATGGTGAGCTTTACCGCCGACTCCATATCCCGGCTGGGACTGTTCCTCACCCACCCCAATGAGAGCGCCATGTGGTTTTTCATCAGCTTCTTCCTGCTGCTGTATCTTTTTGTCAGGAAGAAGAATGTCCTGTGGAGGATAGCCATGGTCCTGGGTGCGGCGCTGAACTACCTGGCCCTCACCGCCACCTTCAGCCGCAATACGGAGCTGGCCTTTTCCGGCTGTGCAGCATTGCTGCTGGCCCTTTGGCTGCATAAGCGCCTGGGCCTGGAGAAGACGGGGAAAAAGCTGATATGCACCCTTGCGGTGGTCTGCGTCGCCCTGCCCCTGATATATCTCAGCTTCACCGCCACCGCCGCAGGGATACGCACAGCCTCCGACGCCCTTGTGTCTGCCACGGCGGAGCAGCAGGAGAGCTCCGGGGAAGAGACGGCGGAGACGGCTTCCACGGTGGAGACCACCGAATCCACCTATGTGGATGACCGGGGCCTGGACGATTCCTCCAGATTCAGGATATTCTCCTCCATTGTGCCCACCATGGAGCGGGAGCCCATGAGGCTGCTGAGAGGCGCTCTTGCCGGCGACGTGATGAGCGTAGCCAACGAGGTATGGAACTATAGCTATTCCCATTATCACAACAGCTATCTCCAGGTGCTGGGGCTCACCGGCCTTCCCGGCCTGGGGCTTATACTGGCCTTCACGGTGCTGCTGGTGATAAAGATAGTCAGGCTGTATTTCTCCCGGGGCTCCCTGAGCATGAAGATACTGTCCATGGTCCTGGTGGGCAGCTTCACCTATAACCTGCTGGAGACCTCCCTCTTTGTGTGGATGGAGCTGCGGGGAGTGATCTTCTATATCCTGGCCGGAGCCCTGCTGGCCTATTTTAGGGACATGGAGCCGGAGACAGGGACGGAGCCAAAAAGCGCCGAAAGCTGAAAATTACATAGAGCAAAGCATTAAGAAACGCTGCAAGTTCCGTCTTGCAGCGTTGATACTGTGGAAAAAGCCTCGCAGAGTTTTTTCGCCGCAGCGAAAAAATAAATTTAATCGTTTTCTGCGGCGGCGTGTACGTCGCAGAAAACACTTCTCACGGAGCGGAGTGTCGACGAATTGTACGACTTTGGCGTACAATCGAGGCATGAAGCGAAGTGCAATCCCTATTGTCGAAGAAGGCAAAGCCTTCTTCGACAAGCTGAACGCTGCAAGACAGAGCTTGCAGCGTTTTTTTGTCCAAAGCCGCCGTGGCAGTCCGGGCCTGATTGCGTGAAAAGGAGAATCAAATCTTCCGGTCGTCGCCCCGGTGGGCCCGGCGCAGGCCTATCTCCGTGCCCTGGCACAGGCGGGAGAAATTCTCCCGGTGCTTGAAGAGTATGGCCGCCGTGGCCAGGGAGAGTATGGCTGCCAGGAGCAGGCTGCCGGTGAGGGCGGTGTAGGCGGGGACTATCAGCACCGTGCTCACGGTGCCCACAACGATGTAGTCGCTGATAAAGGTGACCAGCGCCACTATCAGCAGCACTATCAGGGCGAACTTCCAGTTCAGGGCCAGGGTCATGCCCAGGTAGGAGGCAAAGCCCTTCCCGCCCCTGAAGCGGAGATAGAAGGGGAAGATATGCCCCAGCACGCAGGCCACCCCGGCGGCGGCGGTGATGCCCGGCAGTTCTCCGGCGAAATGCCGGGCCAGAGCCACGGCCAGGGCCGCCTTGCCGATATCGTGTATGCCCACCAGAACACCGTAACGCCAGCCCATGAGCACCAGGGCGTTGGAGGCCCCCAGGTTTTTTGAGCCGCCGGAGCGCATATCCACGCCCTTGAGCTTGGAGAGGTACAGGGCCATATTGGAGCAGCCCAGCAGGTAGGACAGAAAAACTATCAGAGCATAAAGAGCAATGTTCATGCTTACGCCCTCCTTTCCGTCCCACATGATACTATAGAGAAAGGCTTTTGTATAGACCTAAGTTACCAGGGCGGCCATAGTCAATATGCCCAAATTATCCCTATAGATGCTGTCGAACTGGGAGAGGGGCAGGGGATTTACGCCCTGGCCGGCCTCTATGGTGTAGCCCGGGCGGTAAAAATCCTGGATGAACCAGTCCTTGTAGCCGGCGAAGCCGGAGGCGTAGGGGGTGGTCTCGGCGGAGTAGCCGGAGACGGCGGCAAAGGTCCCGGCGATATCGGCGGCCCCCGGGGGCTCCAGGTCCAGGTACTTCCAGTAGATGACCCTGCCCTGGGTATGGTAGGCCAGGACAAGGGCCGGGTCCAGGGCCAGAGTGTAGTCATACATGGCCCGGGCCTCGGGGGCGGACAGGGGGGCGGAGCCCACATAATCCGCCGGGGCCGGGGAGACCGTGCCCTGGGCGAACTTTATCTCCCTGGCCTCTTCCCAGCCGGCGGGGTATTGCAGGTTCAGGTCCACCCCCCGGATGTTGGCCTTCCAGCCCTGGGGGAAGGGGTAGGAGGGGTAGTCGGCGGCCATGCCCAGGGCCTTTTGGTAGTACTCCCCGCTTTGCAGCTCCCCGGAGGCCAGGTCCATCCCGTCCGGGTTCACGGCGGGGGCTATGTATATGGAGGCGTAGTCCAGTATCTCCGCTGCGCTCCGGGAAAAGATGCGTCCGCCGGAGGCGAAGGCAGCGGAGAGCTCCTCCGTAAACTTCAGCAGCAAGGGGGTGCATATCCACTCGTTGGCGTGATGGGAGGCGTTGTAGAGCACCCGGTTGCGCCCGCCCCCCAGGGCCAGGCGCCAAAGGGGGCGGCCCATGACGCTGCGGCCTATCTCCCCGGTGGAGATAAAGGGGTAACGGGCGGCCAGGCCCCGGACGCAGTAGCCCACCAGGGCGGAGAAAAAGCTGATGGTAGTGGGCACCACGGGGAAGGAAAAAGGCACCACCAGCTCCTGCCCGGGCAGGAGCTTCAGGGGCTCCAGGCCGGGGTTTGCCAGGAGTATGGCCTCCTGACTGCTGCCGTAGCGCCGGGCCAGGGAAAACACGCTGTCCCCGGGCTGGATCTTGTGCAGGGTGTAGCCCAGGTACCAGGGCAATATGGCCCTGTGGGTCCTGGGCCCGGCGATGCCGTCGGCGCTCAGGCCCAGGTCCCGCTGGAAGCTGCGCAGAGCCGCCTCCGTCAGACGGCCGAAGCTGCCGTCGGTGTCCAGAGGACCGTAGCCGGCCCTGTTCAGGGCCAGCTGCAAAAACTGTACCGAGGGTCCCCTGCTGCCGTATCTCAAAAGCCGCATGCGTCCTTCTCCCCTTTCATGGCGCTTGGCCCGCCCCCAGGGCGGCCTGATAAAGTATATGCGACGCTGGGAGAAAAATGTCCCCTCCGGCGGAGAAGGGAAGAAGATGCAGGCGCCTATGCAGGCTGCACAAAAACAGGGAGGAAAATTTGTGCAGCCCCCGGGAGACAGAGCTTGAAAAACCAGGATAAATAAGGTAGACTATAAAAAGGGCATCCATGTGCCCAAAATCTGACTGCGTGTCCGGCTCTCCATTACCAAGCCGGATACAGCTTTAATAAGGAGGAAAAAATATTTCCCTGAGGCTCAGGGTGCGGCAGTGTGGAGACCTGTCGTAATGCGGGTGGCTGAGCCCCTGCGAGGAGGCCGGTGCGGAGGCCCGGCGTTCAGAGTCGGAAAGAATGGCAACTGTAGTACTGAAAAACGTGAAAAAGATCTATCCGTTCGTCAGCGGCGAGAGCAAGAAGAAAAAGAAAAAAGGCAATGACGAGCCGGAAGAGAAGAAGGTCAATCTCCAGATCACCGAGCAGGGCGTGGTGGCCGTGCAGGAGTTCAACCTGGAGATAGCGGACAAGGAGTTCATCGTCCTGGTAGGCCCCTCCGGCTGCGGCAAGTCCACCACCCTGCGCATGGTGGCGGGCCTGGAGGAGATAAGCGAAGGCGAGCTGTATATCGACGGCAAGCTGATGAACGACGTGGCCCCTAAGGACAGGGATATAGCCATGGTCTTCCAGAATTACGCCCTGTACCCCCATATGACCGTGTATGAGAACATGGCCTTCTCTCTGAAGCTGCGCAAGGAGCGCAAGGACGTCATCGACCAGAAGGTGCGGGAAGCTGCGGAGATACTGGATATCACCCAGTATCTGGACCGCAAGCCCAAGGCCCTGTCCGGCGGCCAGCGCCAGCGCGTGGCCATCGGCCGGGCGATAGTCCGCGACCCGGCGGTGTTCCTCATGGACGAGCCTCTGTCCAACCTGGACGCAAAGCTGCGCAACCAGATGCGGGCCGAGATAATCAAGCTGCGGGAACGTATCAATACAACCTTTATCTACGTCACCCATGACCAGACCGAGGCCATGACCCTGGGCGACCGTATCGTCATCATGCGCGACGGCTACATCCAGCAGATAGGCACCCCCCAGGAGGTGTTCAACAATCCCCGGAACCTTTTTGTGGCCGGCTTCATAGGCACTCCCCAGATGAACTTCTTCGACGCAAAGCTGCTGAAGGAGAACGGCAAGTACTATGTGCAGCTGGCAAACGTGAAGGTGGAACTGAGCCAGGACAAGCAGGAGCGGCTCCTGGCCAAGGACGTGCAGCCCCAGGACGTGACTCTGGGCGTGCGCCCCGAGCACACCAACCTGGTGGAGGGCGGCGTGCCCGCCAAGGTGGATGTGTCCGAGATGATGGGTTCCTCCGTGCACCTGCACCTGTCCGCCGAGGGCAGGGACGTCATCATCATCGTCCCCACCATCGACATGAAGGGCAGCTACAGCATAGGCGATACCGTCAGCTTCAGCTTCAACGGCAACGTGGCCCATGTCTTCTCCAAGGAGAACGAGAAGAACCTGGAGTGGTGATCCAAACCGCATAAGCCTATAAGGTATTCAGGCCCCCGGTTTTTACCGGGGGCCTTTTGCGTCCTTTGCGGGCAGAGCCCGCTGCAGGGGCCTTTGTGCAGCGCCGACAAAAACGGACCGGGGGACTTTCGCAAATTGTCCAAATATCCAAAACTGAAAAAAGCCCTTGAAAAAAATTGCGGCTTTGAGTATAATCCTCAGGAAAAGAAGATTTAAGGTACACAGAGACCGGCAAAATCGCTCATAGGGAAAGGAGCGGGAGTTTTCCCCGCCGCTGTATTTTTGTCTTGCCGGAAAGGGCAAGGCATTTTTTTGCGGCGATTTTCCCGGCCCGGAGCGACGGCCCCGGCCTCGGCGCAGAGAAAACAAAAAGGAGAGGTACAAAAATGGGTAAAGAAAAGACCGTAAACGAAGGCCCCATCTATGACGCCCGCACTCTGGGCACATCCAAGATGCTCATCCTGGGCCTTCAGCACATGTTCGCCATGTTCGGCGCCACGGTGCTGGTGCCCGCCCTCACCGGGCTGGACGTAGCCACCACACTGCTGTTTGCGGGATTGGGCACGCTGCTGTTCCACCTGCTCACCAAGCGCATGGTGCCCGCCTTCCTGGGCTCCTCTTTTGCCTACCTGGCAGGCTACAGCGCCATCGCCCCCAACGGCGAGGCGGAGCTGCTGCCCTACGCCTGCTTTGCCGTGGCGGTGTCCGGATTGATGTACGTTATCCTTGCCGCCATAATAAAGGGCGTGGGCGTGAACCGGGTGATGCGCTTCTTCCCCCCCATCGTCACCGGCCCCATCATCATCGCCATCGGCCTTATCCTGTCCTCCTCCGCAATAGATAACTGCAGCGCCAACCCCCTGGTGTCCATTGTGGCCATCCTGGTGGTCATCATCTGCAACATGTGGGGCAAGGGCATGATAAAGATCATCCCCATTCTGGTGGGCGTTGTGGCCTCCTACCTGGTGAGCATGATAGTCGACCCGGCCTCCCGGGCCACCGTGGCCCAGACCGTGGCCCAGGCCGACTGGATAGGCATCCCCATCCATAAGGACGCCACCGTCTTCGGCCTGTTCATGAACGGCGCCGACACCGGCAAGCTGATAACCGCCTGCATCACCATCGTGCCTCTGGCAATAGCCACCATGATGGAGCACATCGGCGACATCTGCGCCATCTCCTCCACCGTGGAAAGGAACTACCTGGTAAATCCCGGCCTGCACCGCACCCTCATGGGCGACGGCCTGGCCACCACCATGGCCTCTCTCTTCGGCGCTCCCGCCAACACCACCTACGGCGAGAACACCGGCGTGCTGGCCCTGTCCAAGGTCTACGACCCCAAGGTCATCCGCCTGGCCGCCCTGTTTGCCATCATCCTCAGCTTCTGCCCCAAGTTTGCCGCTCTGGTCACCGCAATGCCCGCCGCAACCATCGGCGGCGTGTCCCTGGTGCTCTACGGCATGATCTCCGCCGTGGGCGTGCGCAACGTGGTGGAGAACCAGGTGGACTTCACCAATACCCGCAACGTGGTCATCGCCGCCCTTATCCTGGTGCTGGGCCTGGGCATAGCCACCAGCTCCGAGGGCGCCGTGCACATCGGCTCCGTGAGCCTCTCCGGCCTGGCGGTGGCCTCCGTGGTGGGCATCCTCCTCAACGCCATCCTCCCCGGCAAGGACTACCAGTTCCAGCACGAGAGCCAGGGCGCTACCTCCGTCAACTTCAAGGTGTGACTTAATAAAGCATCAGATAATTTTAAAGCGATACTCGGTTTAAAACCGGGTATCGCTTGTTTTTATATTTTGTAGAGAACAACTAAAAATAGTGCTTAATAAAATTAAATCTATATTGACAAATAGTCAAACTAATGATATGCTCAGACCAGAGGTGAAGGATGTGTCCAGGATGATTTCAAAATGTCCCATATGCGAGGGATCGCTGACGATTTCTGCGTTATCTTGTACCTGTTGCGGATTGGAATTAAAGAACGACTTTGGGATGAGCCAATTTGACCGCCTTAGCTCTGAGCAATATACACTGCTTATCTCTTTTCTGAAATGTAGGGGAAACTTAAAGGAAGTGCAAGCAGATTTGAAAATGTCTTTTCCAACTGTAAAAAAGAGGCTGGATGAACTGCTGACGGCGTTGAAGCTGAATGATGAGGAGAAGGAGCAGAAAGAAATGGATATGAGCGGAATGAAGATCGACTATACCAGCAGAAAGGCGTCGGAGATAATAAAAAGGAAATTAAAGGAAGCCGGTGGTCATGTTACGGTGTATACGGCTAGAGGCCTCCCTTGTGAGATATACGCTGGAGCGGACGGTAAATCCTTTACCAGTGATAAGTTGCCACTGACTCCTCCCTATGAATATACGGTATTTGATGTTATCGTTGAGTTACTCAAAAAGCAGGGCGGCCGGGCACGGAAAGGCAACGGCAGGAATTTTAAGTTGGGTGAAGAGAACTGCGGAGAAAACACTGTTGTAGGAGCCATAGCCATAAGCAGGGGCAAAAAAACCGGAGATTCAGTTTTTGACCCGGTCTTTGTAATGGCTGCGATTCTGGAGTGGGCCGGAATAGTGATAAATGGCCGAGGAGAGCTAATACTCACAGAAGAATATAGGGGATGACCATGTTCAGGTTCTTATTCGGAATAATTAGGTTTTTGACAGTTTTGTTCCTGGGAACTTCTTATAATGTGCTGTTCAAAAACAGATATTGAAACAGAGATAAAATAATACCCCCGGGACTCCGGGGGTATTAATCTGTCTAAATATCGCTTCAGCGTTCCTCCCGGAAGTAGGCCAGGCCCAGGGAGGCGGGGGGCTGGTTCTCCCGCTTGTTGCGCATGGAGGAGATGACCAGCACGATGATGGTCACCACATAGGGCAGCATCTTGTACAGCTCCTTCACCGCCAGGTTCATACCCGTGGGGATGAAGAGGTAGAGGATATAGAGCCCGCCGAAGAGAATGGAGGCGAAGACCGCCACATTGGGCTTCCAGATGGTGAAGATGACCAGGGCCAGGGCCAGCCAGCCCCTGTCGCCGAAGGCGTCGTTGGACCAGACGCCGCAGGCGTAGTCCATCACGTAGTACAGGCCGCCCAGGCCCGCTATCATGCAGCCCACGCAGGTGGCCACGTACTTGTAGCGGTTGACGTTGATGCCGGCGGCGTCGGCGGTGTTGGGGTTCTCGCCCACGGCCCGCAGGTGCAGGCCCACCCGTGTGCGCTTGAGCACATAGCCGCAGACAAAGGCGATGATTATGGCGGCGTAGGCCAAAAAGCCATAGCTGAGGAAGACCTGGCCGAACCAGCCCAAATCGTCGGCGAAGGGCAGGGAACGGCTGAAGTAGGCGCTGGTGGCGGAAAGGGCGATGGAGGGCACCTCGCTGTCGGTGAGCTTTATCAGGGAGCCGCCGAAGAAGTTGCCGAAGCCCACGCCGAAGGTGGTCATGGCAAG
>CALWVZ010000052.1 GCA_944385125.1 uncultured Oscillospiraceae bacterium | reverse complement strand
CGGCCGGGAGTGGAGCCGAAGCAGAAGCGGTCGGAGACCACCAGAGCGCCGCAGCCCTCGATGAGCTTGGTGAGGTTGGGATCGTCGATCTCGGAGCCAACGATGGCCACTCTGGCCCGGTAGGGGCTGACCTTGTCGGGCTTGCGCTTTTTCAGCTCCTCCAGAGTCTCCCGCAGATAGGGCAGGATGAGCTTCTTGGGGCAGGTATAAGACACCAGGTTTATAACGTGGAACTCATAGCCGGTTATAACGGGGTTGTCCGCCTTGCGCATCTCGCCCATCTGGGAGATGATGGAGCAGACCTCGTTATGCTCCTTCACGGCCTGGCGTATGGCGGCGTCGGAGGTGTCCACGCCGAAGGTCTCGGTGAGCCTGTCCAGCACCCGCAGGCGCATCTGCTTTACATAGGAGTCCAGGGTGTAGTCGGTAATTTTGTAAGGGATGTCGCAATGGGTGACGAAGAAGCCGGGCTTCTCGTTGACCTTCAGGATCTCAAAATGCTCCATTGCTCTGTTCATCATGGAGCAGGCGTCCACGCCTATCACCGCATCCAGGAACTTATAGCCGCCCTCTATGCCTCTCTCCACCAGGGCTCTGGCGTATTCGCAGGTGTAGTTGGACATGTAGTAGGTGGCGATATCTATGGAGCCGGTGTTAGGCGCTCTCAGACGGACGGAAAAGCAGTTGCCTACGTTGAGCAGTGCTTCAGGAACATGGTAGCAGGTATAGCCCAGAGCCAGCTGGCCCTCCTCCTGAGCTTTTCTTACCAGTTCGTTGTCGGCATTCTCAAGCAGACTCTCAAAGTAGATAAGATGCTTAAGATCTTTCAAATGTTACACCTCTTCTTTTATAGAATTTCTATTTTTTGGAGCGCCTCCCGCACTCCCTTGAGCATTACCGAATCCTCCGGCAGCTCCATCACGCTTTTGCCCTTTATATCATTGGCGGCAAAGGCGCTGTCGGCAGGGATAAGGGACAGGATCTCCAGGCCCGGTATCTGCATCATATCCGCAAGCTCGGGATTGGTCACCCTGTTGACGATTACTCCGATCCTATCGTAGGCGATAAGCTCGTCCGCCACGCTCTTGATGGTAGTGATGACCTGGCCGCCTTTCTTGCTCTGGTCGGTGACCAGCAGCAGGTGGGTGACCTTCTCCATCACCCGGCGCTGTATCTGCTCTATGCCGGCCTCACCGTCGATGACCACATAGTCAAAGCTGTTGGCAAGCAGGCCGATGACCTCCTTGAGGTAGGAGTTCACCTTGCAGTAGCAGCCGGAGCTCTCGGGCCGGCCTATGGCCAGAAAGGCAAAGCCCGGCATTTCCACCAGTGCGTCGAATATTCTGAATCTGGCCTCGCTGAGAAGCTCAAGAGCCTCTTTTGCATCTCCGTTCTCCACACTGTCAACTATGCTCATCCTTATATCGTCCAGCGTCAGCTTCACGTCCACGCCAAGAGCTACGGACAGGCCCACGGCGGGGTCGGCGTCTATCGCCAGGATCTTCTTGTCCGGGTATTTCTCCACCAGCAGCCTAACCATGCTTGCCGAGATGGAAGTTTTTCCCACGCCTCCCTTGCCGGCCACCGTGATTATCTTGGCCTTTTTCTCCATGTGCGTCCCCCCCTGTCAACTGCAAAATGTATAAGTCTCAACTATCGTTATCATTTTAGCACAGTACAAAATAATATGCAAGTTAAACATATATAAAAAGGTTTATCTAATAGTTTTGGTGCAAAATACAAAATTTTTCAAGCTTTTTTGCTTTTGTGTTTAGACAGAGGGCTTTACATGGTAAAAACAATATACACAGCAGCTGTCATAATATGCAAAAAAGCGGCCCCTGGGGAGGCCTGCCGCCGGCTGACTGATACTCTCCGGCCGGCTTCCCCGGGACTGCCTGTTGGGTTTTGACGTTTTGTTCTTCAGTTTCAGTTCAGTATCCAGACCCCCAGATTCAGGTACAGGGCAAAAAACAGCCACAGCAGATAAGGCAGCAGCAGCTTGCCGGCGGCGGCGCTGATGTGCTTGAAGAGCAGCTGGGCGGCCAGGGCCAGCAGCAGCAGGAGCAGCAGCCAGAAAAAGGCCCAGCCATAGGCGGAGAGCTTGAAGAAGATCACCGGCCAGGCAAAGTTTACCGCCAGCTGCAAGGCATAGAAGCTCAGGGCCCGCTCCTTCCGCTCCCCGGACACCGGGGCCGTGAGCACCAGATAGGAGGCCAGGCCCATGAGCAAATACAGTATGCTCCATACTACCGGGAAGACCCAGCCCGGAGGGGACAGAGGCGGTCTTTGCACCTGGGAATAGCTGTCCATTGCCCCGCCGGTGAGCAGCGCCGCCAGGCCCCCCGCCGCCAGGGGCAGCAGCAGGGCAGGTATAAACAGTTTCCATTTGATCTTGCGCTCCATATTCATCACCCTGTCAGGAAATTGGTCTCACAAAAAAGCATAAGCCGGGAGTAAAACCTACTCTCAGCTTATGTCGGGTCAAATATTTTTATTCCTGTTTCCCGGAGCTTCTCAGCACTGCTTCATAACCCGCATGAAAAACTCAACGGCCTTGCCTATGGCTTCAAGGGTTATACGTTCGTTGTTGCCGTGGATGAGCTTCCGCTCCTGGGCGGTGAGGGCCATGGCGGAGAAGCGGTAGACCCTGTCGGATATGGAGCCGTAATGGCGGCTGTCGGAGCACTGGACCATGAGATAGGGGGCCACCAGGGAACCGGGCCAAGTGCCGGAGACGGCGGAGCTCACTTTTTTCCAGCCCTCGCAGTCAGTGCGGGATATGGGACTGGGCTCCATGCTGTCCAGGTTCGTGAGCTTTATCTCCTCGTCGCCTATCACGTTTCTTATATACTCTATGGCGCCGGCCACGGTGTCCTCCGGGTTCAGCCGGAGGTTGGCCACCATGGAGGCCCGGGGCGGGATGACGTTGGGGGCCTGGCTGCCGCTCATCTGAGTAAAGGCCACGGTGGTGCGCAGCAGGGCATTCAGCTCCCCGCCGCTCTTTTTGCACACCAGGTCCAGCACCCAGCCGAAGCACCAGAGATTTGCAAATATCATCCTGTAGGCAAAGCCGGAGCGGCGGCCCAGCACGTCGAACATCTCCAGGGCCGGCTTGCTGAAGTGGACCTTGAAGGGCTTGGCCTCCACCTTGGCGCAGGCCAGGGCCAGCTTGCCCACGGGGGTGTGGGGAGCCGGGGCAGAGGCGTGGCCGCCGCCGCCGGAGACGGAGAGTTCCAGGTTCATAAGTCCCTTCTCTGCAATGCCTATGAGAGCGCAGCTCTCCTTCACCCCGGGGAACACGTCTCTTACTACCGCTCCCCCCTCGTCCAGCACCAGAGACAGCTCGATCTTGTTCTCCCGGAAGTAGTCCACTATGTTCTCCGCTCCGTGGCCGTTCACCTCTTCCCCGCCGGAGAAGGCGAAGTAGACGTCGTGCTCCGGCTCAAAGCCCTGCTTTATCAGGTTCTCGGCGGCGGAGAGTATGCCGTTGAAGGTGACCTTGGTGTCCAGAGTGCCCCGGCCCCACATGACGCCCTCTTCTATCAGGGCCTCAAAGGCGGGCTTTTCCCAGTTATCCTCGTCCACCGGCACCACGTCGTAGTGGGCCATGAGCACGGCGGCAGGGCCGGGCTCCCTGCCCTGCCAGCGGTAGAGCAGGCCCCTGTCCGGCAGCTTGGTCAGCGGGCAGGTCTTGCTCACATTGGGGTACAGCTCCGGCAGCAGTGCTATGAGCTTTTGAAACTCCCCCTCGTCCTCCAGGCTCTTGTCGTAAAAGCTCACTGTCTTGCAGCGCACCAGCTGCCCCAGGGCCTCCACGGCGGCCGGGGCGTCAAATTCCACCGTCTCGGGGGTCTTCGTCTCTTGCTCCCCGGGCCTGAAGGCCAGGGTCCGGGCCAGTATCACCAGCGCCAGCGCCGCCAGGGCGGCCAGAAGGATATACAGCAGCGTCATCTCTCTTCCTCCTATTACAGAAGACCTTTTTTATACATTATCCGGGACACGCCCATGGTGAACAGCACGCCCACCGGCACCATGATGCCCACGGTGCTGGAGTTCAGGGCGGGGACAAAAATGAAGAGTATCAGCATCAGCGTCACCGGGGCTATGGCTATCTTCCAGTTTTTGGAGATGAACACCACACCCAGGCCGCCGAAGAGGGCGGGGAGTATCTGGGCGAAGGCCGGGGCCAGCACCGGAGCGTTGAGTATGGGGGTGAGGGGAGTTATGAGTATGACCCCCAGGATTATTATCAGGGTTGTGACTATGCTGGAGACGGCGATGGCTATGGTGGAGATTATCTCCCCCTCCTCGGAGCTGGCCTTTACCCCCGCCTGCTCCAGAGCGTTGAGGGCCACGGGCAGCTTCAGGTTGGAGATGTTGCCGGTGACGAAGGTCAGATAGGAGCCGCCGGCTCCCAGCATAGGCACATAGGTGAGGACCTCCACCACCGCCACGGCCCAGTACATGGGGGCGGTGGCCAACAGGCCCAAGGCAAAGCCCCGCCAGTCCGGCAGGGTCTTATATATAAGCCCTACGGTTATGGGGTACATGAACAGCATGAGCATCATGGACAGGTTCCAGATGCGTCCGTCCCTGTGGACGGAGTCCATATAGGATAGCTTCTTTTTCATCTCTCTTCCTCCTCTCAGGCCAGCCAGCCGGTGATGGGTATGGCGCTGGCCATGCCCAGGACCAGGCTGATGGGCAGGGCATAGTCGGAGACCCAGCGCCATTGGGTTTTCTTCACCAGCAGCCCCGCCAGACACATTATAAGGGCGGACACCGCCATGACCAGAGCCGGGATAAGGCCGCTCATATCCCCATGGAACACATTGGAGAAATCGCAGAACACATAGCCCACGAAAGCGGATATCATGCCTATGAACATGGAGGCGGAGAAGATATCTCCCCACTTCTTGTCCCGGTTCTCCAGGGAGATTATGCCGTTTTGCAGCTTCTTGCCTATGAGGGGCACCAGCCAGATGCCCACCATGATGCTCAGAGTCATCACCCAGGCTATGGTCACATACTGGCTTGCACTGAGGCTGCTCACCTGGCCGAAGGTGAGGCCCATGGCGCTCTCGGCGTTGGAGGCGGCAATGGTCTCATAGGACAGGGAGCCCACCACGCTGAGGCGCAGCCAAGGCAGGGGCACGCCCAAATCCTTGGCCAGAGTGATGACGCTGATGACTATGGCCACGGCGGGGGCGATGGTAAAGACCCCGGCAGTGATGGCGATACGCTTCAGCTTGTCCTTGCCCATGCCTATCTCCACTCCCCGGCGCCAGGCCTTTACCAGGAAGTAGACGGACTGGGCCAGCACCGCCGCCACGATGACGCCCGCTATGACGAACAACACCGGGCTGTTTACATTGAAATCCAAATCTATCACTTCTCTTTCCTTTTTTCTACAACACCTATAATACTTTCCCCCGGCTGATAAAGCAAGAGCAAAATCTATCTGCATCTGTGCTTCCCTTTCCCTTGCTGATGTGCTATACTCTCCCCATATTCCCTTGGAGAGAGTGATAGGTCATGGATAAGCGCAGTGCGGGAAAACTCAAGCTCATAAGCTCCATGTTCATTTGGGGCAGCCTTGGGCTTTTTATAAGGGGCATAGACCTGCCCTCTTCGGTGATAGCCAACTTTCGGGGCCTGCTGGGCGCTGCCTTCCTGCTGCTGGTGATGCTGCTGGGGAGGCTGCCCTTCAGCCGCTGGGCGGTAAAGGACAACGCCCTCTGCCTGGGTCTTTCCGGCCTGATGCTGGGTTTCAACTGGATACTCCTTTTCGAGTCCTACCGCTACACCACCATTGCCGTGGCCACCTTGTGCTATTATCTGGCCCCCATCCTCGTGGTGGCCATCTCCCCCCTGGTGTTCAGGGAGCGGCTGGGCCTGTTCCGGGCTCTCTGCGTTGCCGCCGCTCTGGCGGGCATGGTCTTCGTCTCCGGCGCGGCGGAGGGCGGCCTGCCCTCCCCCGGCCAGGCCAGGGGCATAGTCCTGGCTCTGGGCGCCGCCCTGCTCTATGCGGCCATAGTCATCTCCAACAAGAAGATGAAAAACATCTCCGGCCTGGAGCGCACGGTGGTGCAGCTGGGCATCTCCGCCCTGGTGCTGCTGCCCTATAATCTGCTGACAGTCCAGGGCCCCCTGCCCGCCCCGGAGCCCTCCGCCCTGGTGCTGCTGCTGGCGGTGGGCGTCCTACACACCGGCCTGGCCTATTACCTGTACTTCGGCTGCATGGAGGACCTGCCCTCCCAGACCGTGGCCATCCTGGCCTACGTTGACCCGGTGACGGCGGTGCTGCTGTCGGCCCTGGCGCTGAAGGAGCCCATGAGCGCCGGCATGTGGCTTGGGGCCGTCCTGGTCATTTCCGCCGCTGTGCTGCTTGAGCTGCCGGTGAAAAAGAAAAAGGGATAGGTCCATAGAATATAAAAAGGATGTGCCTTTCCGGCACATCCTTTTTATATTCCCCTGTTGAGCTTCAGAAAGGTCAGATTTATCTCCCCCTCCCTGGCGTCGCTGGAACCGCTGTAGGTAAGGCTGAACACCGTGGAGGCCGGAGCATTTATTATAAAGAATGCCGAGCCGGTGGCGCTGGAACCGTTTGCGCTGGTGGCAAAGTATATCCCGGTCTCCAGGTGGGAGGTCCCGTTGTAGCTGGGCGTTACCTGCATATAGTTGGGACTGGGAAAAATGGCCGAGACCTTGTAGGACACCAGATAGTAGCCGGGGGCCAGGCTTATGTGCTGCAGGTCCGTCTGGACTATATTCCCGGTGCTGTCCGTGACGTCGGGGAACACATCTATCAGGCTGTTCTGAGTCAGCAGATACTGAGTGTTTATAAAGGAGGCAAAGCTCTGTTCCGGGACCGTCCCCGCCGGGCCTGTGGCCCCTGTAGGGCCCTGGACGCCCTGGGGTCCTTCCGGGCCCTGGGGACCTGTAGGACCTTGTGGTCCTTGGGGGCCCTGGGGACCCTGCGCCCCCGCCGGGCCTTGGGCGCCTGCCGGGCCCTGTGCTCCCGCAGGCCCCTGTGCTCCTTCCGGGCCCTGGGGGCCGGTGGCTCCCGTGGGCCCCGTCGGTCCCTGAGCCCCCGTCGAGCCTTCAGGGCCTATCCTGCCCTGGACTCCTGCCGCTCCCGCCGGGCCCTGGGGTCCTTCCGGCCCTTGCGGGCCGGTGGGACCCTGTATTCCCTGAGGCCCTTGGGGACCTTCTGGCCCGGTTGCCCCCTGAGGTCCCGGCACCCCTTCAGGCCCCGTAGCTCCAGTGGGTCCCTGAGGGCCCATGGGTCCGGCGGGACCAATGCAGGAACCGCAGGAGCAAAACCTGTCCTTTCCTCCGCAGTCACAGGCTTTGCCCTCTCTCTGCTCATACCATTTCAAAACTTATTACCCCCTGTCCTCCCTGCGCTTTGCCACAATATATTCCCTCAGGAGGGAATATATGACAAAGGAACACAGACAAGGCAAAAAGTATGCGCCGGGGGCGCATACTTTTCACATATCCGCAGTTTGCTCAGCTGCATTTTCAGAACACCAGCTGCACCAGCAGCATATAGCACACCGTGCCCCCCAGTATGCTGAGGATGGAGCTGCGCTTCCACACATGGAGCAGAGCCACCGCTGCGCAGGATATGAGCTCCGGGACTCCGAAGGGGGCGGCGGCAAAGCTTATGTTCCTCAGACAGTAGACCACCAGCATGGCCATGACCGCATAGGGCAGCAGCCTGCCCAGATAGCTTATATAGGCGGGGGTTTCCCTTTTTCCGCCGAAGGCCAGGAAGGGTGCGAAACGCAAAAGCATAGTCACCAGGGCGGTGACGGCTATGACCAGAACGGCGTGAGTCATGCCCTCGCCTCCTCTCTCTTGCGGTACAAAGTCAGGCCCAGCAATATGAGCAGCATAGCCGGAATTAGGAAATTGTCCGCCCCGAAGAGGAGCAGGCACAGCGCCGAGGCCCCCAAGCCCAGCAGCGCAGGCACATGGTCCTTTGCGCTGAGCCACTGCTCCACGAACACGGAGACGAAGAGGGCCGTCAGGGCGAAGTCTATGCCCTCGGTGCTGAAGGGCAGCACCGAGCCCAGAATGGAGCCCAGCAGGCTGCCCGCTATCCAGTAGATATGGTTCAATACCGACACCAGGATGTAGAAGCTCTTTTCCTCCTCCGGCGCCATCTCCGGGGGATTGCACACCAGGGAATAGGTCTCATCGGTGAGGGCGAAGATAAGGTAGGGCTTGGCCTTGCCTGCGTTCTTGTAGCGGTCCACCATAGACAGGCCGTAGAACACGTGGCGCATGTTCACCATCAAGGTGGTGAGAGCCACGGTGAAGAGGCTTGCGGCGCTGCTCATCAGCTCCACCGCCACAAACTGCATGGAGCCTGCGTAGATAAAAGCGCTCATGGCCGCCGCCCACAGGGGGCCGTAGCCCCGGCTCTGGAGCACCACGCCGAAGCTGAGCCCGATGACCAGATAGCCGGAGAGCACCGGCACCGAGGCCACAAGGGCTTTTTTCAGAACTTCTTTTTTCATTCTCGTCTTTTCTCTTTCAGAATTGGAAATAGATAAAGGGATTCTCCCCGGTATAAGCCAGGCCCAGTGTCAGGCCCGCAAAGAGGAAGAAGACCAGAAGCCCGGGCACCGTGTCCAGCTTCAGCTGGGGATAGTAGCCCTCCAGAGCTATGCCCAGCTTCCGGCTCCTTATCCAGGCGGCCAGAGTGGCTATACCCAGGCAGCCCAGGCCCAGGAGAGCCCAGCTGCTCAGGTGCATGACCCCCTGCTGCCAGGTGAATATGGCCCTGAACACCTCCAGGGCGGTCCCAAAATCTTCTGAGCGGAAGAACACCAGGCAGAAGCTCACATACCAGAAGGTGAAGAACACCGACAGCCACACCACCGGCAGGCTGTTGTTCTTTTTCTTGCCCCGGCGCAGGTCCATAAATATCTTGTGAACGCACAGGGCCAGGCCGTGGAGCCCGCCCCAGGCCACAAAGGTCCAGGCCGCCCCGTGCCACAGTCCGCCGATGAGCATGGTGAGCATCAGGTTTATATACTGCCGGGCCTTGCCCTTGCGGTTGCCTCCCAGGGGGATGTACAGATACTCCATCAGCCAGGTGGAGAGGCTTATGTGCCAGCGCTTCCAGAACTCGGTGACGTTCCGGGAGATGTAAGGGAGGTTGAAGTTCCGGGACAGGTCGTAGCCCAGGCACTTGGCGCAGCCCACCGCCATGTCGGAATAGCCGGAGAAGTCGCAGTATATCTGTATGGCATAGGCCGCCACCGCCAGCAGCACCGTGAGGGCGTGAAACTCCGCCGGGCTTTCGTACACCGCATCCACGAAGGTGGATATGTTGTCCGCCAGGACTATCTTTTTGAACAGGCCCAGAGCAAAGAACTGTATGCCCTTTTGAAAATTGTCCAGGCTGATGTTCCTGTCCTCATAGAGCTGGGGGATATACTCCCCGGCCTTGACTATGGGCCCGGCCACCAGCTGGGGGAAAAAGGCGATATACAGCGCCACGTTGACAAAGCTCTTCTCCGCCCTTATCTTGCCCCGGTACACGTCGATGGTGTAGCTGAGGGACTGGAAGGTGTAGAAGCTGATGCCCACCGGCAGCAGGATGTTCAGGCTACCCGCCCGGCTGATGCCCAAGAGGCCGCAGAAGGAGTCTATAAAGAAGTTGAAGTACTTGAAAATGCCCAGGATGACCAGAGGGAACACCACCCCCAGGACCACGTGGAATTTCTTCCCGTCCCTGGCATAGGCCCCGGCGGAGAGATAGGCCACCAGGGTCAGGCCCAGCATGAGAAAGCAGCATTTCCAGTTCCACCAGCCGTAGAACACATAGCTGGCCAGCAGCAGCACCCAGTGCCGCAGCCGGAGAATGTTCCCGGGCAGGAGCCGGCGTATCTTCTCTATATTGGTCAGGGCCATCAGGCCGCAGACGATAACGAAAAATATTGCAAATGTAAGGCTGTTGAATGTCATGTCAGCCCTCCAGCTCGTTTATGGTTTGGAACACGGCCCGGGCAAAGAGCTCGTGGCCCCAGCTGTTCATATGGCCCCGGCCGGGCCTGGTGTTATAAAAGCCGTAGGGCAGCTTATGCTGCTGCTCATAGCCCTGGAGATAGCTCTCCGTCAGGTCCACGAATATCACCCCGGAGCTTTCGCAGCAATCCATGACCGCCGCCATATCCTCTTCCATGGTATCCGTGTAGCCCCGGCCCTCATCGTCGGCGTATATGGTGGGGTCGTACACCAGTATCAGCCGCACTCCATGCTCCCGGCACTGCTCTCCGGCGGTCTCCAGTGCGCTGCAAAGCAGCTGCTCCAGCCGCTCCCTGTTTTCTGCATCCCCGGCTCCGCCGGTCTCTGGGACTTCCTCTCCCTCCTCGTCGCCGCTGAGATACTTGGTGTACATCAGCCGCAGGTAGGGCAGCTTCTGCAAAAGCTCAATGAGCCCCCCGGTGTGGGACTCTATGGGTTTCAGCTCCCCGCCCACCAGCGCCGCCAGCTCACCCGTATTGAAGCTGAGGGTGCGGGTCTCTATCACCACGTATTCCCCGGGCTCATAGGTGTCCAGGGCAGCCTCCAGATTGCTCAGGCAATACTCCATAGTGTGGCCGGAGGTTCCGATGTTGTAGGTATACTTTTCCCCTTCAAAGAGCCGGTTGAGCACAGCGGCAGCATTGTCCTCCTGGGCGACGTTCATCCCCTCCATGTGGGAAGAGCCCATAAGCAGGATCTCTATCTCCTGCCCCGGCTCATAGTCGGAGAGATTGGTGAAGCCGTCGTTATTGGTGCGGCCGAAGGCAAAGCCCTCGGTGCCCTTGCGGTAGAACTTATGGCTCTCCCACTTGTACTCCGTGGCCCCGGTCTC
>CALWVZ010000051.1 GCA_944385125.1 uncultured Oscillospiraceae bacterium | reverse complement strand
AACTCAACTTTAACCGATAAGGCCTTATCCTTCATCCTTTTTTTCAACTGTCCAATATGTATTGTACTCCTACAAAAGTATGTCATTTAAAGTTATCTTTTTGTTGACATATAGAATTAAAGTATATATACTAAATTATCATAGTGTAAAGTGCGGTATTTTATAAAAATCGTCTTTTAATTGGCGATATTGCTTTGGCTCATGCATATCCCAATTTTATATTTCTTCACATGCCACCCCATACAGACCGCAGCTGAGATATAATTTTTACATGTTGTTTTTAAATTATATACAGTCTGCGGCTGTTTTTTTCTGTATTTTTAAACCGTATGGTAAATAATGGAAAGCTGTATGCATCGCAGCACACGCCCCCTGTGCAGGGCATGTTGGTAGTCCAAATCGGCCCTGGACAGCTGCTTCGATGTTTGTAGGAGGAAGAGCTATGAGGCAATGTTTTAAAAGGATTATGGCCCTGGGCCTGGTGCTTTTATTGATATTCAGCGTCGGCATGCAGAGTCAGACCTATGCAGAGGAGGAAACCCCCACCTCCCAGAGCTCTGGGAATGCGGCGGATCAGTCTCTGCCCTATAACGGCTCCAAGGATGAGCCGGCTCCCGAAGCTTCACCCTCCGGCCAGCCCCAGGACCCCGCTCCCGAAGCTTCACCCTCCGGCCAGCCCCAGGACCCCGCTCCCGAGGCCTCTCCCTCCGGCCAGCCCCAGGACCCCGCTCCCGAGGCCTCTCCCTCCGGCCAGCCCCAGGACCCCGCTCCCGAAGCTTCCCAGTCCGGCCAGCCCCAGGACCCCGCTCCCGAGGCCTCTCCCTCCGGCCAGCCCCAGGACCCCGCTCCCGAGGCCTCTCCCTCCGGCCAGCCCCAGGAGCCGGAATATGAAGAGCGCCTGCTTGAGCTTGGACCCGGTCAGGAAGAGCTCATCGACTTTGGGCCGGATGCGGTGATCACTCTGGAGGAGATATCCTCCCAGTTTATTGACTTCTCCGCCCAGGAGGGCAAGCTGAGCATCTGCGCCCTGGAAGACGGGCAGGATAGCTTCAAAGCGGATGTGGTCTCCCCCACCCTGAAGCTGCATATCGAGTATATCGTCACCGTCTCCCAGCAGGCGGAAACTCCGGATGATACGCAGCAGGAAGAAACGGAGATGGTCACCGCCACCTTTGTCTACGGCGAAGAAAAGACCGAGACCGTGCAGTACGAAAAGGGCTCTCCCTTGGGAGCCTTGCCTCAGCCTCAGGCCCCGGAGGGCTACAGCTTCCTGGGCTGGGAATATACCGACTCCCAGGGCGTTCCTCAATATGCCGGGGAGGATACCCTTATCTCTGAAGATACCCTTTACACGGCCCGTTTTTCCGAAACGGCTGTCCCTGCTCTGGTCCCCAATTCTTTGGGCTCCAGCAGAAACACAGCTTCTGAAACGGGTACCATCACCTTTTATATAGCCATTGACGGCGCCTGGGTGTCCCTTGGCAGCCGGGAAATGAGCGCTGAATATATTACAGGCGTTTTCAGCGGCGGGAATGAAAACAGATATTGTCTGACCGCTGAGCAGCTGGTAGAAGTATACGGCCCCTATGGCTTTAAAGCTGGAGATATGACACCAGGCTCCCGGCTCTTTCCCCATACGAAGCCCGGAGAACAAACCATCTATGGCGACAGGATGGTAAGGGAGTATGAAGGCGTGTTGTACAGTCCCATGCGTACGGATGGCGTTGACTGCGACGTGTACTATCTGCCCAAGGCTGGATCGGGCACATATCAAGGCCATAAGGATAAATATATTTCCAACAACAGCTTCTACACCGTAGAGGTCATAGACCCCGGCAACAAAGTCTACGGCCAGAATGAGTCTCTGCCCCCCACCGCCTATGTTCTCACAGGCAAAGATTACACCGTTGAGGTCAAAGCGGCGGAGGGCGTTACCTGGCAGTGCGTAAGCAAAGACGGAACAACAACAGTCTCCAGCACGGAGACAGATGGCATTGTAAGCTTTACCATAAACAATATCTCCCAGTCATATACCGTCTCTCCCGCTCTGGGAGAAAGCGAGACTCTTATAACATATCATATCAATCTGCCCCACGATCCCAGCGACCCGGAATACCGGTGTCCAACTATAGAGGGCAAGGAGAAACACCAGCTGGTGGAGACCGGCAGCTTTCATGCCGTCCTCGCCCCCAGCCATGACGAGTACTTCTATTACCATGGTAAATATCTGGGCAGCGCAGTCTTCAAAGGCTGGGAGATTAAGGGCGGTGACGGCGCCCTGCTCCAGCCAGGAGAAATCCACAATCTGACAAACCCCGGCGGCTCCCTTACCCTCAGGGCCAAATGGGAAACCAGAGAAGGCGGTGTACAGCATGATCCGCTTCAGTCCTCCATCGTCAACTTCTATGTGGCTCTGACCGCAATTCCTGAGGGCGGCACCAGCTGGACCGGCAGCATTACTTCCTCCAGCTTTACAGGCTCCGTATTTTCCAGCGACTGCGGGGTCACCGGTCAGCTTGCGATTGAAAAACATCTATACCAGAAAGTCGATGGCCAACAGTATTTTGTTCTGGGGAACACCAGCGGAGTCGACCTGGGCGAAACCCATGACGATATAGTATCCAAGCTCACCCGCGGATACCATGTTGGCAGCGACAACAATACATATACCTTCAAGCTCAATTTCCCCTCCGACGAGGAGATTCTGCGTCATATCCGCAGCTTGGTATCCGGCGGAAACCATACCCTCACTCTCAACGGCAAAGAAATTTCCCCGGAGGACCTGACCTCCGCAAACTTCACCATAAAATGGTATGTCTTCAAGGTGGACAAAACCGACGGCTGGCATGTGGACGGAATACTGGTGGCAAAAACCGGCATGATGCAAATATCCAAAACCTTCTCCGGCGACCAGGACGTTGTCCAGGCAATTAAGAACGGAGACTATAGCATTGAAGTAGAAGCTCAGCCCAACACCGATTTTACGCCCCCCCACTCCGAATATACGCTGACTCTGAGAAATGCCGACAGCTATGACTCCGCTTCCGACACCTATACCTGGCAAGTAGAGGTGGACCAGTATCTGGACTATAAGGTCACCGAGCTCAACTACCAGTACCAGAATGAGCCGACAGAGCATGTCCAAACCGCCGCCCGCTACCGGGTCTACAACTCCAAGTTTCCCGGCCAGAACACCGGCGGCTACAAGGATTATCCGGAAGGCGGAATTACTGTAACCGGCCAGAGCGCAGCCCAGTCCGGGCAGCATCTCACCCTGTCCTTTATCAACACCTACACCAAGCCCGGCACCATGTCGATTATTAAGATGGATGCCCTCACCCAAAGTCCCATGCCCAACATAAAGTTTAAAATTAAAAAAGTTGGAGATGAAAATTTTACCCTTTACGACCTTGGGAGCAGCCATTACTCCATTGACCCAGCGGACGGGAACAATCCTCCGGCAACAAATACCATAGTCACCGATGCCAGCGGTCAGGCCTTCCTCTATTTGGGAGCCGGTTCGGGGACCTTCACCTTTACAGAGGAAGTGCCCAAGGGCTACGATAACCCCGGCGAAATCACCGTGGTCATGGATGCCGCCGGCGGGATAAGCTCCGCTTCCGCCGCAAATTCCGCGGTTGATAACCGGGTCTACGCCAAAGCGGTGGGCTCTGAACTTCAGATAGACAACTATTCCAGGCTTGTACATCTCACCGTGGAGAAGGAATGGCTGGACGATGAGAATACCCCAGTAACTCTCCAGCTGTATTATAACGGCCAGAACATGGCTGCCGATTTTAAAAAGGAGCTCAGCGGCCCGACCTGGACCCATACTTTTTCTAAAACCGTCCCCCTGTACATGGGCGGCAGTCTGGTGGAATACAGCCTTCTGGAGACCGAGATAGGCGACTGGAGCTATTCTGAGCAGTTGGAGGGCGACGGATACCGCTATTATGACGTGGACTATGCGTCTATGGAATATCGTGACTCTAACGACAATGTCACCGATAATCCGGAGGAGGCAGTGAAAATCTACCTCAAAGTCAGCAACAGCCGCAGTACCGGCCAGCTCAGCATCAGCAAGCTGGACCAGAGAGGCCAGCCTCTGCCCGGTGCGGTCTTCTACCTCTACTCCGTGGCGGATACGGGCGACGGCAGCTCGCCGGGCCCTGTTCAGGTAGTAGAGGACCAGGACGGCAACTACATTATTCCCGATCGAGTCGAAGACTATGAAGCAACCTCCAACGAGGAAGGCAGGGTGAGCTTTGCCGAAATACCCACCGGGAATTATTATCTCATCGAGCATAAGGCTCCTGAGAACTATCGCAGTACAGGCAGCCTGTATCTGGTAGAACTGCAAAGCGCATACAGCTTCGTCCTGAAACAGTGGAAAGACACAGGCTGGGCCACGGTCCAGAGCAAGTCCATCAGCAACGAGCTGCAATATGTAAGCGTAAATATCCAGAAGATAGTGAAGGGCAACCTGGGCATTTTCAGCAAAAGCTTTAATTTCACAGTCACATCCGACAAGCCCATGAAGCCAGGTACGGGCTATACGCTCTCTGACAACGGGATGACGGCCATTTTCAGTCTGAAGCACCGGGAGACGCTCAATCTCATGGCGGAAGTCGACTCCACCCTCACCATAACCGAGACCGTTCCTGACGGCTATACCATGAGCATAGCGACGGCAGACGGGCCCCTCATCGACGGCAGCTACATTGTGCCCTCCGACGGCACCAGGTATGTGGACATTGTTGTCACCAACACCAAGAACGCCAACATAGATACTGGCATAGTGCTGGACAGTCTGCCCTATGTCCTCATCCTGGCCCTGGCGGGGACAGGCGGCCTCCTGCTTATAAAGAAGGGCCGGCGCCGCCGTGACCGCTGAAAGGGGGAATACCCATGGCAAAACGCAGTAAGGACAAGGCCCCCCGGCGCTCTGAGCCCGGCGGCCAGTCCCGGCTCCGCCTTAATCCCGCCCAGGAGGCCATAGGCCCCTGGCTAAGCAAGCTCAGCTTCAGGCGGCAGCTCATAGGCGGTGTCAGCGAAGCCGACGTGTGGAAAAAAATAGCCGAGCTCAACGACATGTATGAGGCCGCCCTCTGTGCCGAGCGGGCCAGGTATGAGGCTCTTCTGGAGCAGGCCCGGAAGGATGATGCCGGTGGCTGATTACAGAGAGCACAGCCGGGCTCTGGCGAAGATAATCAATCTCCGGCGAAACCGGGCTCTGGACCGGCAGGATTTTTTCTCCCTGCTTCTGCGCCTGCTGCTTCTGGCCCTGGTCTTTTACCTTCTCTTTACCCAGGTCTTTCTTATAAGCCAGGTCCGGGGCAACAGCATGTTCCCCTCTCTGAAGGACGGAGACCTGGTCCTGGGCTTCCGGCTCCAGGGGGAATACCTGAAGGGGGACCTGGTGCTCTACAGTCTGGAGGACGGCAGGCATGTGGGCCGCATTGCCGCCGGCCCCGGCGACTATGTGGACATCAGCCCGGAGGGGGAGCTTCTGGTAAACGGCACTCTCCAGACCGGGGAGATACTCTACCCCACCTACCCCGGGGATAAACTCACTTATCCCTACCACGTCCCGGAGGACTCCCTCTTCATTCTGGGGGACTACCGCACCCAGTCCAGCGACAGCCGGGACTTCGGGGCCCTGCCCCTGGAGGATGTGGAGGCAAAGGTCATAAGCCTCCTCCGCCGCCGCGGGCTCTAGCTTTTCGGACTTTCCTTCTCTTGCAAAGGGAAGATATATATGCTGAATATAATTCACGGGAGGAAACAATATGAAAAAAATTATGTCTCTGCTTCTTGCTCTGCTTCTCGTCATGTCCCTCGGCCCCGCCGCCTTTGCCGAAGGTAATCAAGACGCAAGCTTTGGCAAAACCTACAAGCTGGAAAATGCAGATACCACTTCCCCGGCAGAAACCTTTACTTTTAAATTTTCAAAAGGTCAAGTTACTGACGCTGCGGAGGGGACTGTCGCACCCGAAATTCCCAATGCAACAGTCAGCTTTGCCGACGGTGCGGCAAGCGCCGATACCGGGTTTACCAAAGACGTTAGCGTCGCCCTATCCGACATTACCTGGCCCTCAGTTGGCATCTACACCTACGATGTTGAGGAAGTCCCCGGCAGAACTCCGGGCGTTACATATTCCGATCAAATACTCAAGCTGAAAGTTACCGTGGCCTACGATGAAAATACTCAGACCTACTACACTGCTTTTGTCACCATGAGCCTTGATGACGCTGATGGAGGTGGTCAAACAGATGTCAAAACCGGCGCTTTTGAAAACACCTACTCTGCCGGGTCCCTGTCCGTGACAAAGACCGTCACCGGCAATATGGGCGACCGTGACAAATACTTCGCTATAACCGTCACCCTCACCGGCGAGCAGGGCAAGACCTACGCCAACCCCTATACTGTCACCGGCGGCAGCAAGCTTGTAAACGGGAACGATGACTGCACTTCCTCAACGATCTCTATTGGTACTCCGGCAACCTTCTATCTCAAGCACGGCGATACCTTTACCATAAAGAATCTGCCCTATGGCGTGACTTATACCGTCGCTGAGGCTGACTATACCACAGAGGGCTATAAAGCCGAAATCAACTTCCCAGATCCGAATAAGAAAATCGACAGTGCCTCTGATACCGTCACCATCACCAATAACAAGGACGCCACTGTCGACACCGGCATCGTTCTGGACAGCCTGCCCTATGTGCTGCTCCTGGTCCTCTCCATCGGCGGCGCGGTCCTCTTCGTCCTGAAGCGCCGTTCCTCCAGGGAATGCTGAGCCCTGCTGTTTCATTCCCCAAACTTGCCCGCTGCCGGGGCTTCCGGCCCCGGCGGTCAGTTTGAAAGAAAGGAGCGGGGCGCAGCCCCGGCGGGACCATGTTCAGGATATTCCTTCGTACTGCAAATTTCCTGCTCAGTTTCTTTGTGGTCCTCTGCCTTCTCCTCTCCGGCGCCTATGCCGCCTACGCTCTCTGGGACAATAATCAGATATATTCCGCTGCGGAGAACGTCCGGGAGGATATGCTGAAGCTTAAGCCCCAGGCCCAGGAGGGGGAGCAGAGCCCCGGCTTTCAGGAGCTCCAGGCCATAAACCCCGACGTCTGCGCCTGGGTCTCCCTGGACAACACCCAGATAGACCACCCTGTCCTCCAGGGGCAGGATAACCTGAGCTATATCAATACCGACGTCTACGGGAATTTCTCTCTCTCCGGCAGTATCTTTCTGGACTCCCGCAACAGCCGGGATTTTGGCGACGCCTACTCCCTGCTCTACGGCCACCACATGGAAAACAGCGGCATGTTCGGCGACCTTGACCTGTACAAGGGGGAGGATTTCTTTGCTGAAAACTCCTCCGGGGAGCTCATTTTCCCCCAGGGCAGCTACCGCCTGGAGATCTTCGCCTGTCTGTTGGTGGACGCTTCCGACGATAACATTTTCGAGCCTGAGCGCTGGCGCAGCGACGCCTCCCCTCTGGCGGACTATGCCGCCGGCAATTCCCTCTATTTCCGCCGGGAAGTTCTGGACAGGGCGGCGGAGACCGGCCTCAAGGTTCTGGCGCTCTCCACCTGCTCCACGGAGTTTTCCGACGCCAGGACCGTGGTTCTGGCCTGCATGTTCCCTTCTCAATTCCCGGCCCAGGAAGGAGCTTGATGTAAGATGAAAATTTTATACAGGTCTCTTGCTCTTGTCCTGCTTGTTCTCCTTCTGGCTTCCCTTGCCGGAACGGCCTTTGCCGCCAATACCGTCAGCCTGTCCCTGCCTGTGAAGCTCAGCGCAGAGGGCAACCGCCCCAATCCCCCGGAGACCTATACCCTGGTGCTCCAGGCTGACGATAAGAGCTCTCCCATGCCCTCCGGCAGCAGCGGCGGCAGCTGCTCCCATGCCGTCACAGGCCCCGGCGACTTCAGGCTTCCCGCCATAGTCTTTGACAAACCGGGCGTCTATGGCTATACCCTCAGCCAGCTCAAAGGCAAAAGCAGCAACTGCACCTATGACGCCACTGTCTACGACTTGAAGGTGACCGTGAGCTACAGCCAAAACGGCAGCGGCCTGGAGCTGACCCTGGCCATATATCCCCAGGGTGACAGCGTAAAAGCCTCTCAGGCCCTCTTTGTGAACAAGTACGCCTATCCCCCCACCGATACTCCCCGGACCGGGGACGGCTCTTCTCTGCTCTTCTACGGGCTTTTGGGGCTTGTGAGTCTGGCCTCCCTTGCTCTTGTCTCCCCCCCGCTGCTGAAGCGGGGCCGGGGAGCCTCCGGGGCCTAGGCCCAATACCGGGCCGTAAGCCGGAAAGGCCGTGTCAAACAAAAGCAGACAGAGAAATGGTAAAATCAATAGCGCAGCTTTTTTCAGCTTGCTGCGTTTTTAATGCTCAACAGCCATTCTTTCATGAGCTCTCTTTCTCTTGTTTTGCATGAGAGGAAAAACGGAGCCGCCCGTACTTTTGTGGGCGGCTCCCTTCATTTTACAGGCGCTCCGCTTGTCTGGCGGCGGGGTTTATGCTATGATATCTCCATCAAAAGAAATCGAGGTGTGTAACCGTGAAGATTGCCGTTGTTACCGGCGCAAGCTCAGGCATAGGCCGGGAGCTGCTGCTTGCCATCGACAAGGAGTATGACTATGACGAGATCTGGGCCATCGCCAGAAGAGCCGAGCGGCTGGAAGAGCTGGGGAAACAGTGCCGGAATCCCCTGCGCCCGGTTTGTCTTGACCTGACGGATGCAGACAGTATCGACAGCTACCAGGGGCTTCTTACCCAGGCCCGGCCGGAGATCTCCATGCTCATCAACGCCGCAGGCTGCGGTGTGTTCGGCCCCTTTGAAGAGCAGGACCTGAAGGCCCAGCTTTCCAGCGCCCGGCTCAACAGCCTTGCGCTGACGGCCATGTGCCATGCGAGCCTGCCCTATATGAAGTCAGGCAGCCATATAATCAACATGGGCTCCAATTCCTCCTGGCAGCCGGTGCCCTATCAGGCCGTTTACGGCGCCAGCAAAAGCTATGTCCTCAGCTTCTCCAGGGCCATCGGGAGAGAGCTGCGGCACCGGGGTATCAGCGTCATGTGCGTGTGCCCCGGCTGGATCAAAACGGAGTTCCAGGCCCATGCCAAACACAACGATTACATAAAGTATGTAGACCGCTGGTACGAGGCCGGCGAAGTCGCCCGTCAGGCTATGAAGGACCTGAAAAAGGGCAAGGCCGTCTCCATCCTGGGCGCCCCGGTACGGCGGCAGGTCCGGCTGGTAAAGCACCTGCCCGTGGACCTTGTGATGGACATCTGGTGCAAGCAGCAGGGGATAGAATGATTCCCCGTAAAGGCGAAACTTTATATCCGAATACCAGCAAGGGCATATATCCACATTGCAGCTTCTGTTTTTTCGCTGCGCCCGCTCTGCCCTGATCCCTAGTCGTAAAAGCAAGGACACCATTGATCTTTGAACCTCATGGTTTTGAACATCAGTGGTGTCCTTTTTCGGTTTTGCGGTTTTGCCCGATCTCCTTCCTGCCGTCATTGTCCCGGGGCTGCTACGGTATCGGCGCCCCGGCAATTTCTGTCTCTGGCCAAAACTCGGTGGTGGCGAGGGCGGCAGGAGCTGCGTATGCCCGGTCCTCCCGCTCTGGCTGCCCCGACTTTATTTCCCATAGCCCGTTGCAAAGTCCACAATGTTTTTCAGTTTTCCCCCGCTCAGGTAGGCGCTGAGGTTCCCTGCGCAGATGTCCACTATCCTCTCCACAGTCTCCGGCAGGTGGTGGCTCCCGGATACATGGGGCGTTATCACCAGGTTCTCCAGGGCCCACAGGGGGCTGTCCTCCGGCAGTGGCTCTGTCTCCGCCACGTCTATGCCGGCGGCGGCTATCATTCCCTGGGATAGAGCCTCATACAGCGTCCCGGCGGACACGGCGTTGCCCCGCCCGCAGTTTATAAATATTGCGCTGTCTTTCATCAGCCGGAAGCTGTCCAGGGTATATATGTACCGGGTGGCGGCGGTATTGGGCAGTACGGACATTATCACGTCCGCCCTGGGCAGGACCTGGTCGAGCTGCTCCGTGAGCATCAGCTCGTGGGCATATTCCGGGCAGGGGCCGGGCCTGCGCTTGACCCCTATCACATAGGCTCCCAGAGCTTTTACCAGCCTGGCATAGTATCCGCCTATATCCCCCAGGCCCACCACCGCCACAATGGCCCCCCGCAGGGAGCTGACGGTGCCCCGGTCCTTCCAGCGGGCGGCCCGCTGCTCGTCCCGATACAGGTGGAGCTTTTTTTGCAGCATCAAGGTCAGGGCCAGGGCGTGCTCTGCCACGGCCTGGCTGTAAGCCCCGGTAGCATTGGTGAGCAGGGTCTTTTCGCTGAGCACCCCGTGGGCTATGTACGCATCGGTCCCCGCCGACTCCAGCTGCAAAAGCTCCAGGTTTTCCGAGGCCTTTATCATCTCCGCCTTAGGCAGGCCGATTATGACGTTTGCCTCCTGTATCTCCTTTTCCGTCACCCGGTCCGGGCGGCTGAAGCTCAGCTCTGCCCCGGCTCCGGCGGCTTCCAGTCTTTCACGCTGGGCGGCGTTCAGCTCCATGAGTATAAGTACCTTTTTCATATTTCCCTCTACTTCTGCTCTCCTACGGCAGGTCCCCCTTACCGCCTTTTTCCTTTATTATATCCCCTGTCCCCTTGGCCGTCCAGGCATTATTTTTTCTTTCCGCCCCAGGGAAAAGGCAAAGCCCGGATGCGCTTGCGTCCGGGCTGAGAGTCTGGTTAATAAAATTACTTTGCGGCCTTGGCCATGTCGCACAGGGCGGTGAAAGCGGCGGGGTCGTGGATGGCCATCTCGGAGAGCATCTTCCTGTTCATGTCGATACCGGCGAGCTTCAGGCCGTGCATGAAGGTAGAGTAGTTCATGCCGTTCATCTTGCAGCCTGCGCTGATACGGGTGA
>CALWVZ010000050.1 GCA_944385125.1 uncultured Oscillospiraceae bacterium | reverse complement strand
CCGGCCCCTACAAGGTCACCGAGTGGGTGAAGAACGACCACTTCACTCTGGAGTACAACGAGCTCTACTGGGGCGAGGAGCCCTCTGTGAAGAAGGCCATAGTCTACATCATCCCCGACGCTTCCACCCAGAACCTGATGTTCCAGAACGGCGAGCTGGACATAATCGACCTGGACTACCTGGATTCCTCCATCGTAGCTTCCACTTATAAGACTACATACGCCCAGCAGATGGTCTCCTGCCCCCGGGTGGGCCTGACTTATATGGCCCTCAACGCCAATAACCAGTACCTGTCCGACGTGAACGTGCGCAAGGCCGTGCAGATGGCCATAGACGTGGACACCATCATCGCCTCCATCTTCGCCGGGGACGCCATCAAGGAAAACGGCATCATCCCCCAGGGCGTCTGGGGCTTCAACGAGGACCTGGAGCGCCCCGTCTTTGACACCGCCGCCGCAAAGCAGCTGCTGCTGGACTCCGGCTATGCCGAGGGGGAAGTGAGCTTTGAGCTGGCCATGGACACCTCCGCCTCCAGCAACCTCCAGCTGGTGTACCAGATGGTGCAGCAGTACCTGAAGGAAGCGGGCATGACCGTGGAGATAAAGTCCTATGACGAGTCCTCCTGGCTGGCCCTGCGCCAGTCCGGGGAGATGGACTCCTTCCTGGCCACCTGGACCATGGACTACAACGACCCCGCCAACATCATGTACACCTTCTTCGGCAGCCCTGAGAAGACCCTCATCCGCAGCCTGAACTATGCCGACACCGCTGTCATGGAGCGGGTGGCCGCCGCCTCCGGCATCACCGACGACGCCCAGCGCATGGCCGAGTACCAGGCTCTGGAGGAGAAGATAGTGGTGGAGGACGCCGCCTGGGTGCCTCTCTACGCCAATACCCACCTCTTTGCCGTCAGCGACCGGGTGGAGAGCTTCGTGCCCTACTGGGCGGGCTACTCCAACTTCTATGCCGCCGACGTGACCCTGAAGTAAAGAAGCGGAAACAATATACCAAGGCATGGGAAAACCGCCCGGCTTTTGCCGGGCGGGCTTTGCCTTATTTGTCAGTTCCAAAGGAGGAGAGAGACTATGCTCCTTAATATCGGAAAACGCATCCTCCAGGCCCTGGTGGTGCTGATAGGGGTGGCCCTGCTCATCTTCATTATGCTGCGCATCGTGCCGGGCAACGCCATCATCACCATGATGGGCGAGCACGCAAACCCTGAGGCCATAGAGCGCATGACCGCGGAGCTGGGTCTGGATAAGCCCTTTTACGTCCAGTTCTACACCTATATCACCGGGGCCCTCCGGGGGGACTTCGGCACCAGCTATTCCCTCCACGTGAGCGTGTCCTCCCTTATAGCCCAGGCCTTCCCCAACACGGTGTGCCTGGCCCTGTCCGCCGCGGTGGTGGCCTGGCTCATCGGCATAGTCTGCGGCATCATCGCCGCCATAAAGGAGAACAGCCTGCTGGATAGGCTCTTCATGGGCTTTTCCCTCTTCGGCGTGTCCATGCCGGTGTTCATGGTGGCCATGGTGCTGCAATACTTTTTTGCCTATAAGCTGGGCTGGTTCGACATCTCCGGCGTCAGCGACTGGCGGGGTTTCGTGCTGCCCGCCATAGCCCTGGGCTGGAACAGCGCCGGCAGCATCGCCCGGCTCACCCGCTCCACCCTGGTAGAGGTCCTTCAGGAGGACTACATAGACACCGCCCGGGCCAAGGGCCGCCGCCGCATGGGCGTGATACTTTTCCACGCCCTGAGAAATTCCATGCTGCCGGTGATAACCATGATGGCGGTGCAGCTTTCGTCCCTGCTCTCCGGCGCCGTCATCTGCGAGACTATCTTCTCCATCAACGGCATAGGCCGCCTGGCAGTGGACGCCATCAGCGGCCGGGATATACCCCTGCTCCAGGGGACCATACTTCTGTCCACGGCTCTTGTTATTTTGGGGAACCTGGTGGCGGACTGCCTGTACTCCGTGCTGGACCCCCGGGTCAGAAAGGGGGACTAAATATGCGGGACGATCAGGAAGAAATACTGACCATGCAGATGGACTCCCCGGAGGACGTGCTGGCCGAGGCCTACACCCTGAAGGACCAGCTCAAACGCATGGCCCGTCAGAACAAGCTGGCGGTGATCTCTGCGGTGGTGATACTGCTTTTCGTGCTGGGGGCCATTTTTGCCCCTGTGCTCACCCCCTACGAGTTTGACCAGCAGGACGTGATAAACCGCCTGGCTCCGCCCTCGGCGGAGCATTTGCTGGGCACCGACGAGCTGGGCCGGGACGTTCTCACCCGCCTGCTCTACGGCTCCAGGATATCCCTGCTGGTGGGCGTGGTGCCCACGGTGATATCCATGCTGGCGGGGGCGGTGCTGGGCATCTGCGCCGGATACATCGGCGGCAAGACCGACGTGATAATCATGCGTCTGGCGGATATAATGTTGGCCTTCCCCTCCATGCTTCTGGCCATGGTGATAATGTACACCCTGGGTGACGGCCTGATAAACATCTTCCTGGCCCTGGCTCTGGTGAGCTGGGCCAGCGTGGCCCGGATAGTCCGGGCGGAGACCCTGAAGCTGAGGGAGAGCGTCTTTGTGGAGGCGGCCAAGAGCATGGGGGTGAGCCGGCTGAAGATAATGTGCCGGCACATCTTCCCCAACTGCCTGCCCTCCATGATAGTGCTCTTCACCCTGAACATCCCCTCGGCCATATTGTCCGAGAGCTCCCTCAGCTTTTTGGGCATAGGCATCAAGTACCCCCAGGCCTCCTGGGGCCTGATGGTGAACCTGGGGCGGCAGTTTTTGTACACCAAGCCCTGGCTGTCCCTGGCCCCCAGCGTGGCCATCATGCTGGTGGTGCTGGCCTTCAACTTCCTGGGCGACGGCCTGCGGGACGTGCTGGACCCCCATCTTAAAGATCAGTAAAGGAGGAGAGACAGGCATGGATGAAGCGATAACTTTGAGCGTGCGGGATCTCTCCACCAGCTTCTTCTCCGAGAAGGGGGAGGTCAAAGCTGTGGACCATGTGTCCTTTGACGTGCCCCACGGCTCCATCGTGGGCCTGGTGGGGGAGAGCGGCTGCGGCAAGAGCATGACCGCCCGCTCCATCATGAAGCTGCTGAAATACCCGGGTAAGATCGTGGGCGGGGAGATACTCCTGGAGGGCCGGGACCTGGCGCCCCTTGGTGAGGGGGATATGTCCCTTATCCGGGGGGAAGAGATAGCCATGATCTTCCAGGAGCCCATGACCAGTTTGAACCCGGTGGTGCCCGTGGGCAAGCAGGTACAGGAGGCCATACTCCAGCACCGGAAGATAAGCCGGGAAGAGGCAAAGAAAAAGGTGCTGCACATGCTGGAGATAGTGGGCATCTCCGAGCCGGAGAAGCGCTACCGCTGTTATCCCCATGAACTGTCCGGGGGATTGAGGCAGAGGGTCATGATAGCCATGGCCATGATTTGCCGGCCAAAGCTGCTGATAGCCGACGAGCCCACCACCGCCCTGGACGTCACCGTGGAGGCCCAGATACTGGAGCTGCTGCGGGAGCTGCGGGACACCATAGGCACCAGCATAATACTTATTTCCCACAACCTGGGCGTCATTGCCCAGCTCTGCGACTATGTGTATGTGATGTACGCCGGCCAGGTGGTGGAGCAGGCCCCGGTGCTGGAGCTCTTCGACAATCCCAGCCACCCCTATACCCGGGGGCTCATGGACTCGGTGCGCTCCCTGCGCCGGGGGGACGAGAAGCTCTCCACCATCCCCGGGGCTGTGCCCAACCTGCTGCGCCTGCCCCAGGGCTGCCGCTTTGCCCCCCGCTGCCCCATGGCGGGGGAGGACTGCCGCCGCTGCCCGCCGGAGCTGAGCCGGGTGGGCGAGGGGCACCTGGCCCGCTGCCCCTATGCCCGGCGCTGAAGGAGGAAAGACATGGAAAAGAAAATTCTTCTCTCCGCCCGGGGACTGTCCAAGGACTTCCCCGTCTCCGGCAAGCGCCGCCTCCAGGCCCTGTCCCAGGTGGACCTGGACATCTACGAGGGGGAGACCCTGGCCCTGGTGGGGGAGAGCGGCTGCGGCAAATCCACCCTGGGCAGGACCCTTATACGGCTCATCCCTGCCACGGAGGGCAGCATCAGCTTTGAGGGGCAGGAGATAAGCTCCATGAGCGAAAAGGAATTTCGCCCTTTGAGGGGCAAGATGCAGATAATCTTCCAGGACCCCTACGCCTCCCTGAACCCCCGCATGACGGTGAGGGACATCATAGCCGAGCCCCTGGAGACCCACCATGTCTGCGCCACGGCCCAGGAGACCACCCGGCGGGTAACGGAGCTGATGAAGGCCGCCGGGCTGCCGGCGGAATACCTGTACCGCTATCCCCACCAGTTCTCCGGGGGCCAGCGCCAGCGCATAGGCATAGCCCGGGCCATAGCCTTGAAGCCCAAGCTCATCATCTGCGACGAGCCGGTGTCCGCTCTGGACGTGTCGGTGCAGAATCAGATACTGAACCTGCTGAAGGAGCTGCAAAAGGAGTTCGGCCTTACCTACCTGTTCATAAGCCACGATCTGTCCGTGGTGCGCTTTCTCTCCGACAGGACCTGTGTCATGTTTCTGGGCAAACTCTGCGAGGTGGGGGATACGGCGGAGCTCTATGAAAAGCCCCTGCACCCCTATACCCGCTTCCTCCTGGGGGCCATCCCCGGGATAGACCCCAGGGCCCGAGGGGAAAAGCGGCCCCTGCTGAAAGGAGAGCTGCCCAGCCCCATCGACCCGCCCTCCGGCTGCCGCTTCCACACCCGCTGTCCCTACGCCACGGAGCGCTGCCGCACCGAGGAGCCGAAGCTTCGGGATGTGGGCGGCCGCCAGGTGGCCTGCCACCGCTGCGAAGAGATATAGGGAAAAATCGAGCATGTATAAGCCGCCCCTGTTTTCCGAGAGGAAAGCAGGGGCATTTCAGCTTGTCAAAGAAGGCTATGCCTTCTTTGACAAAAGGGCTTGCACTTCGCTTCATGCCTCGGTTGTACGCCTACGGCGTACAATTCGACACTCCGCTCCGTGAGAAGTGTTTTCTGCGACGCACATGTCGCCGCGGAAAACGATTGAAATTATTTTTTCGCTGCGGCGAAAAAACTCTGCGAGGCTTTTTTGACAGTCTCAAATGTCCCTGTTTTCCGAAAGGAGAACAGGGACATTTTAATTTTTCCGTTTTGGCTTCGGCTCAGGCCCGCTTTTTCTCTGCCGGGCTGCGGAGGTTTATCAGCAGGATGGACAGCAGCACCAGGGCAATGCCCAGGATGTTCCAGAAGCCCAGCTTTTCCGAGTAAAGCAGCAGGCCCAGCAGGGTGGCCACCACCGGCTCAATGGAGGCCAGGATGGAGGCGCTGCCGTTTTCCAGGCCCTGGAGGCCCTTGGTGTAGAGCAGGTAGGGGATGAGGGTGACCATGAGGATAAGGCCGGAGAGGAGGAAGAACTCCCCGCCGCTGCCCCAGAGTACGGAGAGGGCCCTGCCGCTGTCCGAGAGCAGGGAGCTGGGGATGAGGGCAAAAACGAAGGTGTAAAAGGAGATGGTAACCGAGCCGTAGCCCCGGTCCAGGGCGCAGCGGCTGAAGATGCTGTAGAGGGCGTAGCCTATGCCGGAGCCCAGACCGAAAAGTATGCCGGCGCCGGAGAGCTTCCCCGCCCCGCCCACTATGCCGGAGACGAAGGCGCAGCCCAGAAAGGCGGCCAGGGCGGCCAGCAGCTTCCGGCGGCTCAGCTTCTCCCCGAAGAGAGGGGCGGACATGAGCACCACGAAGACCGGGGCGGTGTACAGCAGCACTGCCGCAACGGACAGGGAGGTGAGCATGATGGTCCTGAAATAGCAGTAGTTGAAAAAGCTCATGCTGACTATGCCGGTGCCCGCAAAGCACCACAGGTCTTTGAGACGTACTTTAAGGGCGGGGCGGTCGAAGAGCAGCAGTAGAAGGAGCATCACTGCGGCAGTGACCAGGGCCCGGAGAAAACAGGTCTCCATGGAGCCCAGACCCAGGCTGTCGGTGCTGCGCACCAGCAGCCCCATGAAGCCCCAGAGACAGCCCGCCCCCAGCACCAGCAGGGCGGACAGGGCGGGACTCTTGATTTTACCGGCATCGTTTACGGACATTTTCCCAGCTCCCGAAAGATTTTTCCCGATTATACCACTCCCTCCCGGGAGAATCAAGCGGGGGCTTCAGCCCTGCTCGGCCCTGTATATCTCCAGCCGGGAGGCCATGTCCCGGGAGACCTGCTCCAGGCTTTTGTCCCCGGAGAACCAGGCCCCGGCGCTTTGGATGAGGGCGGCGTATATGCCGTCGCCGCCCCGGCAGATGCCGTTCACCCCGCTTATAAGCTTTTCAAACTGGGCAAAGCAGTTTTCGGGCTCGTAGCTCAAGCTAAGGTTTTCCTGCTGTATGCTGCCCCGGGCCTTCTCCCGGCAGGCCTCCATGCCCTTCTCATAGGCGCTGCGGATCAGGGGGATACCCCGGCGGAAAGAGCCGTCGAAATTCAACTGGAGGAGATAGCGCTCATTCAGGACAAATTTCATAAACTCCCAGGCTCCCTCCTTGTTCCCGGCGTTTACCGGCATAACCAGCTCCCCCTCGGGGATGAGATAAAAGCCCCCGGAGCCGGGCTGGCCCAGCACGCTCACCGGCTCCCGGAATATCCCCTCCACTGTGGCCAGGCCCACCGTGTCCCCGGCGGAGGACCAGAGAGGGCTGCTTATCTTTTGCAGGGTGAAGCGCTGGGACCCGTACCACACGTCCCCCATATCAAGGAGCCAGGCTTCTTTTGCGTCGGAACCCTGCTCGTAGTACCAGGGCTTCAGGGCCGGGTCGGCATCGTAAATAGAATTTAGCAGGGCGGCCTGGCTGAGAATGTCGGCTATCTGCCCGGCGTCGTAGTCCCGGCGGCTGTTGGCGAAGGCGTAGCACATAAACTCCTCCCGGCTCACCCCCGCCCAAAAGACCTTCTCGCCGCCTCCCGCCAGCCGGGCCAGCTCTGAAAAGCTCCCCGGCTCCTGCCCCTCCAGAAGGGAGGCGGGCCCCAGGATGGAGCAGACGCTGAAGTCGGGGATAAGGCTCAGCAGCTTTCCGTTTTTCTCCATGACCTTCAGCGGCCCCGAGAGCAGGGCCTCCGTGCCCAGGTCCCGCCGGAGCAGGGGCAGCAGGTCCTCACAGTTGGCCTCGGTGATGAAGCCGGGCTCAAAGCCTGCGGCCCCCAGCTCCTGCCAGGCCTCCCCCTCATAGCCGCCGCCGGGGGAGTAAAGGCTCATGTCTATAAGGTCCGGGGCCCGGCCGGCGGCGATGTCGGCGTTGAGGGCGGCCTGGGGTTCCGGCTCCAGGCCGTAGTTTCGTATGACCAGTTCATATTCCGGACTGACGGCGTTGAAGTCCAGGATCTCATTGCGCCAGAGCCCGTAGGGCTCATATCCCCAGACCTCCCCGGGGATGTTGACCGCCAGGACTATCTGCTCCCTCTCCGCCGGAAGAGAGCTTTTTTCCACGGGATAGATGAGGCGGTAAGGGCTGACCTCGTTGAGGTAGTCGATAAACAGGAAGGCCTCCGTCCCGCCTATGGGCACCGGGAGCCTGGCCCCCACGTTTATAAGGCCCAGGTCCTCATAGGAGAACAGGGTCTCCCGTCCGCTTTTGCCCAGCTCCCGGCGGTAGAAGGAGACGCCGTCGGACTCGTAGAGGTATCCGCCCTGTATGGAGCAGCTGAGGCAGCCCTCGTCCAGAGCGTCGGTCCTGACAAGGCTGAGGCTCTCCGTATCTACACGGAAGATATCCCCGGTCTCCCGGCTCAAAAGGTACAGCTCCCCGCCGTCTCCCAGGGCCTGGTACCAGGAGTCCAGCTCCATGGTCCCCCGGAGACCGCCCTCTTCCCCATATATCCCCAGGCTGAAGCTGCCTTGGTTATTCTCGTCCCAGGACATGGCGTAGAGGCAAAAGCCCTCTTCCACCGGGTAGAACTCGCTGCTGCCCTGCTCCTGGCGAAAGCTCAGCACCTGGCTGAGCTGCCCGTCACGGCTGCGGCTGAGGCTGTAGTCTATGTACCGGGAGCCGTCTTTGGGCTCCCGGCCTTCAAAGTTCCAGACGCTGCCGTCCCCGCCTATCCAGCCCGGCCGGGAGCAGGGGTATTCCCGGAGGAAGCGGCCCTGGCTGTCAAACTCCCAGACCCGGTCGCCCTCCTCCAGGCTCACCCGCAGGTACAGGCCCTGGGGGGAGGCGGCGGCCTCCGTGGGGATGTACATGGCCCTGTCGAATTCGTATATCCCCGACACGTATACCGGCTCCTGCAAAGGCTCCCGGGCGGCGAGGGCCGTCTGCCAGTCCTCTCCCGTGCTGTAGGCGGAGGAGCCGCCTGCGGCGGCTTGCTCTCCGTTTTCGGGCGCACAGGCCCCCAGCCCCAGGGACAGCGCCGTAAACAGCGCCAGGACCGGGGCCGTGATACCGTATTTGTTTTTCATTCTGATCTCCTTTAATAAGCTGACGGAGCTCAGGGAAAGAGACTGAGCTCCATCTCATCGGCGGCGGCCTCCGGCTCATAGGCGCTGTGATACCAGCTGAGACGGCCCAGCAGCCAGCCCTTTTCCGTCTCGTACAATATCACCGGGCTGCGCTCCGACTCCGGCAGGTCCGCGGCGATGCACACCGTCTCTCCCCGGGCCGTGAGGTAGAGCCACTGCTCACTGTAGTCTGCGGCCACAGCCTCGCTGAGGGAAAAGCTCAGGGCCCCTTTGGGGATGTACAGCCAGGAGGCCAGGCCGCCCTGGGCCTGAATGACCCCGTTGCCGTAGATGAAGAGCAGGCCGAACTGCCGGGCCAGCTCCGGCCCGAAGCCCAGGGCGGTAAACTGCTCCAGGTCTATCCTTGTATAGCCCTCCGGGACGCTCAGTGCCTCGTCGAAGCTGAAGACAAGGCCCGGCTCCCCGGCGGCCTCCAGGGAATAGTCCTCCGCCAGAGCGGTATATTTATCCATAAGCAGGCTGTCCTTCCAGGGGGGATAAGGCCCCCGGGACCGCTCCAGGGCTTGGGCGTAGTCATAGTATTCCCCGGCGGCTCTGCCCTCGGGACTGCTGAGAAAATCCGTAAGGGAGGCGGCGGAGCCGTCCCCGTATGCTCTGGGGCCATGGAAAACTGTGGTAAGATCGGGCTCGGTCTTTAAAAGCTCGCCAAACACGAAGCAGTCCGCCAGGGCCTCGCAGTCCCGGGCAGAGCCGCAGGCATTACTGCCCAGCTGAATATATATGCCTTCCGCCTCAAATAAAATGCAGAGCTTGCCATTTTCCTCGTTGAAGCAGAGGAGCAGGCTGTCCCCCTGGGCGTTGACGTACTCCCACTGGATATATTCCTCCGGGGCGTCTATGGGGTACCAAAGGGGCACCAGGGTGCCGGACAGGTTTTTGGTGAGACTGAAGGCGCTGCCCTCGTCCGGCTCTCCGCCCCGGGGATAGACAAGGCCCTCAAATTTGAAGGAGCCGTCCTCATATACGTAGCCGGAGCCTTCGCCCCCGGGGAGAAATTCCCCGGTGCCTGCGGCAAGATAGAAGTCCTCCAGGCTAAGAGGGGTCACCTGCCGGGTGTGCAGGGCCAGGCCGTAGCTGTCCCCGATGGCTTCCAGCTTGTCCAGCATGGCCCGGTCGTATACGCCGTAGAAGCGGCAGGTGTTCAGTGTCTCTTCCTCCAGAGCGGCAAAGAAGGCCGGGTCCTCGCCTATGGTGTGGGCGGCGGTATACTCATGCCAGAAGTCCAGCCATTCCAGGTTTGCCTCGTACTCCGGGGAATCTGCATAGCCGTTGAGACTGAGCCAGCGGCGCTTCTCCTCCCCGGCGGACAGAGCGGGGTCGGTGGAGGAGGGCCGCTCCATGATGCGCTCACCCAGGCCGAACCAGCCCATGGCATAGGCGGTGACGGTGAAGAGGGCGGCGATGAGGGCGGCGATAAGCAGGGTGCGCAGGAGCTTTGAATGGCTGCGGCCTCTCCGGCAGGGCTCCAAAAGACCCAGGAACTCCCCGGCCTCCCTTATATGCTCGTCCTCTATGCCTTCCATGGCCTGCAAAAGAAAATACGAGTCTAGCATAGGCCCTCCTCTCTCAGATACTCCCGCAGCCTGCCCCGGATGCGCAGGAGCATGCTCTTGGTTTTGGACCGGGAAAAGCCCAGCCGTTCGGATATATCCGCCACGGAGGCCAGGTACCAGTAGCGGGAGACGAAGACCCGGCGCTCCGTCTCCGGCAGGCGGGAGACAAAGCGGCCTATGGCCCGGGCAAACTCCCGGCTTTCATATTCCCGCTGGGGGTCGGCGCCGGAGGGGATGCAGCCGCTCAGCTCCTCCAGGGCCAGGGGGAGCTCCCCGCCGCCCCGCTTTTTGCTGCTTTTGCGCCGGTACATGCTTATGGCCAGATTTCGGGTTATGCCCCCCAGGAAGGGGGAGAGCAGGGCCGGGCGCTTGTCCGGCATCAGGTTCCAGGCCCGCAGCCAGGTGTCGTTGACGCACTCCTCCGAGTCCTCCCAGCTGTTTAAAAGATTGAAGGCCAGGGTGCGGCAGTATCTGCCGTACTTGGCTTCGGTCTCGGAAATGGCCCTGTCGCAGCGCTGCCAGTATAGCTCGACTATGTCCCGGTCTTCCATGGGTGGTCCTCCTTTGCCGTGAGAGCTCTCATATATATATTCGCAAAAAAAAGTATCTGGTTGCATTGAGAAAAAGCGGTAGTGTCAAGGCTTTTTCGCACTTTGGTTTGCAGCCCCTGGCATGAACGAAGTCAGCCAGCAATGGAGGCATCCCCCATGGCGGCCTCCAGGTGCTTCATGTTCATATATTTCTTGTTGCCCCACTGCGTGCCAGCCACATGGCGCAGCCGGGCACAGACCAACATAAGGGCCGAGTTACCGTCCGGGAAACTGCCCACCACACGGGTGCGGCGGCGGATCTCCCGGTTCAGCCGTTCAATGACATTGTTGGTGCGGATGCGAGTCCAGTGTTCGCTGGGAAAATCGCAGTAGGTAAGAGTCTCTTCTATACCATCCTCTACCTTCTTGGCGGCCTCCTTCAGTTTCATGGAACGGAGTTCCTCCACCACAGCCTTAGCCTTTTCTCTGGCGGCTCTTTTGCTCTCCTGAGCATGGATCGCCTTGAGCATCGCAAAGGGCGATTCCGCCAATCCTCAATGTGGACATACGCTTTCTTGTTCAGCTCACTGATGGTGGAGGGAGACACCTTGCTGCCCCACAGAGCTTC
>CALWVZ010000049.1 GCA_944385125.1 uncultured Oscillospiraceae bacterium | reverse complement strand
CGGAAGCCGTGCTCTTTCTTGCGCTGGAGCTTCTTGGGCTGGTAGGTACGAAGCATTCTTGTGCACTCCTTTCAGGTTGATACTCAACATCGGCAGGGCCGGGGCCCGGGCCGAAGTAGTTGACATTTTCAAGGTCAAACGACCACCCGACAGCATACGCCGTCGAGTGGTCATTATATACTAATTTATTACATCTTGTCAACAAAAACTTTCCGGGAGCCCCGGTCTCAGGCGGCTCTCAGGCCTGCTTCAGGTCCTCGCCCCTAAAGTACTTGCCCAGGGGCTTCCACAGCAGGGCGCCCACCACCAGGCACAGCAGCAGGTCCAGCACCATGTAGCTGCCGTTATACAGGGCGGAATAGAACCAGGGGCTGGTCATGGTCATGCCGAAAAAGCTGTCCGGCATGGTCTCGCCCCAGACCACGGCGCCCACATACCAGGCCACCAGGAAGCGGGCCACGCAGCCCACCACGGTGCCGATGAAGAAGCCGTTCTTGTTCTTGTAGAACAGGCCCGCCAGACCCAGGACGGTAAAGGCCACTATATAGTCGCCCAGCATGGACTGCCAGCCCCAGGCATAGGCCCCGTCCAGCAGCAGCTGCAGAAGGCTGAAGGCAAAGCTGGCAAGCAGGCCTTTGCCAAAGCCCCAGCGGGCGCAGTAGATAAAGATGGGCAGCATGGACAGGCACACGGAACCGCCGTTGGGCAGCTCATAGAGCTTGATGTAGCCCAGGATCTGGGCCAGGGCCACCATGATCGCACCCTCGGTGAGGGCACGGAGCTTCATGCGGGAATTGGTTTTCATTTTCTTTTCCTCCAATCGAAATAGTTTGGAAGCAGAAAGAAAAGCCGCAGGTCCATAAGATGAACCTGCGGCAAAGCTTCACTCTCTGTTTCCTACGCCGGCATTATCCGGATCAGGTTCACGGGTCTCGAGATTCATGTTTATCTCGTCTCAGCCGGGCCTACCCAGCACCCCTTTTGACTTGTGAATAAATAGTAGCACTTTTATGTATTTTTGTCAACGGCAGCTTCAGCCCTTCAGCTGCTCCGCCTTGTCTATGATGAACTGGCGCAGCCAGTCCCCGGCCTCCTCATTTTTCAGGGCAAAATCAATGATGGACTCCAGGTATCCCTTCAGATTGCCGGTATCGTAGCGCTTGCCTTCAAAGTCCACGGCGCACATTGGCTCCACATGGCACAGCCTGCGCATGCCGTCGGTGAGCTGTATCTCGTTGTTGCGGCCGGGAGCGGTATGCTCCAGGATATCGAAGATTGCGGGGGTGAGCACATAGCGGCCCATGATGGCGTAGTTGGAGAGCTTCTCGGCCAGGGTGGGCTTCTCGTTCATGTCCCCTATCCTGTAGATGCGCTCCGTCAGCTGCTCCACCAGCTTCACCGAGGAGTACTTGCAGATCTCCTCACCGGGGAACTCCCGGACGGCTATGGCGCTGCAGCTGTATTTCTCCGCCGCATCCACCAGCTGCTTGAGCACCGGGGTCTCGCTGAGCATGATATCGTCCCCCAGGAGCACGGCAAAGGGCTCGTTGCCCACAAAGCTCTTGGCCCGCCACACCGCATGGCCCAGGCCCTTGGTCTCCTTCTGACGCACGAAGTACACGTCCGCCATGTCCGCCACGGCCCGGATTATCCCCGCTTCCTTATCCTTACCGTCGGCCAGCAGGCGGCTCTCCAGGTCAGGGGCATAGTCAAAGTAGTCCTCTATGGGGGACTTGCCCCGGTTGGTGATTATGAGTATCTCCTCCACTCCGGCGGACACCGCCTCCTCCACGATGTACTGGAGCACCGGCTTGTCCACCAGGGGCAGCATCTCCTTGGGGATGCTCTTGGTGTTGGGCAGCAGTCTGGTCCCCAGACCTGCGGCAGGGATTATGGCTTTTCTAACTTTCATGGCTCGCATTTCCTCCTTAGCTTTGAGAGCAATGATCTTTATCCCAAGGCTTCCGATGGGTCAGTCCCGATCGGAAGCGGTTTTCTCTTTCTCCGCCTCTGCGGCCTTCTCTGCCGCCACCTCCCGGCGGCGGTGGAGGGAGAACTCGCAGCCGCAGTAGAGCTGCCGGTACACCCCGTATTTCTCACACAGCTCCAATGAGCGGTTCTCCCTGTCCCGCTTCTTGAAGTCCGAGGGCAGCCAGGCCACGCCGCACATTCTTCCCAGTTCCTCTCCCAGGGCATTTATCCGCACCGCATCCTTGTGGCGGGACAGGCTGAGGGTGGAGCAGAAATAGTCGTAGCCGTAGTGCTTGGCCAGTCTGGCCGTCTCCCTCAGGCGCAGGCGGAAGCACTCGGTACAGCGTTTGCCCCCCTCCGGCTCCTGTTCCAGGCCCCGGATGCGGCTGTAATAGTCCTGGCTCTTCCAGGGCTCGGCCAGGATATCCACCCTGTCCGCCAGGCCCATGTCCTCTATCAGCTTCACCAGAGCCTTGAAACGCCGGTCGAACTCCTCCTGAGGGTAGATATTGGGGTTATACCACAGCACGGTCACGTCAAAATATTCCGTCAGGTATTCCAACACCGAGCTGGAGCAGGGGCCGCAGCAGCCATGGAGCAAAAGCCGGGGCCGTTTTTTCCCCAGCTTCTGTATTATTCTGTCAAGTTCCTTCTGATAGTTTCTGTTCATGCCTGTAATATACCATGTTTCCTGCTAAAAAGCTACATTTAAATTCATTAATGTCGGCCCTCTGCCTTGACTGGGACGGAAAGGCTGAGGTATAATTATTATATGTATACACCGGAGGTAAAAAATGGACAGCAGAACCAGCAAACAGAATTATTATCTGGATATTGCCGACTCGGTTTTGGAGCGCTCCACCTGCCTGCGCAGGAAGTACGGCGCCATTATCGTGCGCAATGACGAGATCATATCCACCGGCTACAACGGCGCTCCCAGGGGCCGCCGCAACTGCTCAGACCTGGGCTGCTGCACCAGGGAAAGTCTGAAGATCCCTTCCGGCGAGCGCTATGAGCTCTGCCGCTCCGTCCACGCTGAGGCCAACGCTATCATCTCCGCCTCCCGCCGGGACATGATAGGCGCCACCCTCTACCTGGTGGGTCGGGACGCCCGCACCAACGAGCTGCTCTCCGACGCCATGAGCTGCTCCATGTGCAAGCGTCAGATAATCAACGCCGGTATCGACAGGGTGGTCATCCGCATCAGCCCCAGCGAATACCGCACCATCTCCGTCAGCGACTGGGTGGAGAACGACGATTCCATCTTTGAGCTTTGAGCCCGGGCCCGGCCGGGCAGAATACACTATATTTACGGAGGAACTGCCATGAGCAAAAATGTCATCTTCTGTTATTCCGGCAGCGGCAACTGCCTGGACATCTCCAAGAACATAGCCAAGCGCCTGGGGGATACGGACATCGTCATGATGCGCTCCGCCCCTGCCGTCACCGACGTGAGTGAGGCCAAAAAGGTGGGTTTTGTCTTCCCCTGCTACGCCGGGGGCATGCCCGCAGGAGTGGAGGACTACGTGCGGCAGATAAAAGTTTCCCCCGCCGCCTATACCTTCGGCATAGTCAGCTACGCCGGCTATCCCGGTATAGGCCTGAGCATCATCAACAGCATCGTTCCCCTGGATTACTGGGCCGGCATCAGCCACCAGTGCTCCTGCATCTGGCTCTTCCCCCACAACATGATGATGCCCCCCATGGACGCCGCCAAGGCCCAGGAGCGCTCCGAGAAGCTGGCCTCAATTATTGCCGATGACATCTACTATGTCCGGCGCAAGGACAAGGCCCCCCGCTCCAATCCTATCAATGCCTTCGAGGCCTCCATGATGCCCAAGCTCTCCGGCAAGAAAGCCGCCAAGTTCAAGGCCAGCGACGCCTGCATCTCCTGCGGTCAGTGCGAGAGGCTCTGCCCCCGGGGCAACATCACTTTGCTGGGCGGCAAGCCCAGCTTCGGCAAAAATTGTATCGGCTGCCTCAGCTGCCTTCAGTACTGCCCCACCCAGGCCATCAGCATGGGCGGCGTCACCGAGAAGCGAGAACGCTACCATAATGTGAATGTCAGCGCTAAGGACCTGTGCCAGAAGGTGATACACATCGACTGAAAAAACAACCACAACGCAAATATTCCCGGGGCGCCGCTGTAACGGCGTCCCGGGAATATTTTTGGTCTAGGGCATGGTTTCGGTTTTTAAACCGTCTCCCCCTGCCGTACCATCAAACGGCAAAGGCGCTGGGATATCCATTTTGTCAGTTTCTCCACTTTCAGCCATTTCTTCAGCTGCTCGATCACCACTGAGGCAGCCAGGGAGCTTGCAAACAAGAACAGGTAGATCAGCGCCGGGTATCTCAGGGAATAGGTAAAATCGTAAAACCAGTTCTGATATATGAAGGCATGGACAAAGAACATGTTCATGGAGTGCCTGCCCACAAACTCCGCAGCGTCGTTCAAATAGGGTATGCGGGCAAGAACCAGCAGGGTCAGCAGCGTCACCGGCAGGCACAGCAGCAGCTCATACACATCCAGCAGATTGTCCCCGGCCCTCAGCCACAGCACGCTCACCGCCGCCGTCATCGCCATAGAGAAAAGCAGCAGGGCGGTCCTGGCCGGGAGCTTAGCCCTGTCATACCAGTCCTTTACCCGCTCTGCTGTGCCGTACTCCGCCAGGACTATGCCCAGTAAGGTGATGAGCAGGTAGCGGAAAAGCACAAATTCCACATCCAGCCAACGCACCAGCAGCAGCCCCGGCAGCAGCACATAGGCTCCCAGACTGCGGCACAGCTTGATAAGCCAGGGCAGCAGCAGCACCAGGGTAATGGCAAAGGACATGTACCACCAGGCGGAATTATAGGAGGGGGTCTGTAGGATGTAGCTCAGTCCCATGAAGTCAAAAAAGGCAAAGGCCAGGTTTTCAAGCCTGCTGGGGCTGTACAGCGTGAGCCAGCTCTTCCCCCCCAGGGGGCAGAGGGCAAAGGCAATGATATACACGAACTGGAAATTCACCAGCAGTCTCACCAGACGGCCTATGCTCTTTTCCGCCAGGCGGCCGTCATTTCCCATATCGTCTCCCAGATAGCTTCTGGCGGTACCGTAGGCCGTGACAAACACGAACAGCGTTACGCACAGCTTGCTCAGCTGGCCCAGCGAGGCCAGCCTCCAGCAATTGGACAGCAGCGGCCCATACACCAGCGCTGGGTAATCCGCCTCCGCCGCATACATAAACAAATGGTGGCACAGCATCAACATGATGGCTACGCATTTGAGTATATTGCTCTCTCTTTTAGTCATGGCTTTCTCTCCTAAGGGTTCCTTACTGCAGATCTGTATCTAAGGCCTGCGCATAGTTTAGCGGACACGGCCTCCGCCAGTCTTTCAGGATGGGCAAGGCTTTTCGCCTTCTCAATTAAAATGGATGCGGCCAGAGAACTTGTGAACAGGAAGAGGAAAATCAGCCAAGGGTAATTTAAGGAATAGGTAAATTCCTCAAACCAGACCTCAAATATGAACACATGAATAAAATACATATTCATTGAGTGTTTGCCTACGAATTCCGCAGCCCTGTTCACTCCCGGGATTTTCCCCAGTCCAAGGACAGTGGTCAGGGAAAGACCACAGCAAATCGCCGCCTCGCTCAAGCCTTTAATATACCAGTCGGTTTCAGGCAGCCGCCACATCAGCCCCAAGGCCGCCGCCCCAGACAGGGCTGCAAGCAAGGCTCCCGGCAGAGCTCCGGCCTTTCTCCCCCACTCTGCGGCCTTCTCCAGCACTTCCCCCTCTCCAAGGGCTACGCCCGTAAACACACAGGGCAGGTAGTGGATGAGCACGTACGAGGGGTCCATCTCATATGCCAGCAGCGTACCCGCCAGAAGCGCCGTCGGACCATAGCGGCGGAAGAGCTTTATCGCCCAGGGCAAAAGAAAAATAAGGGTGATCGCCACGGACATGTACCACCAGGAAGAATTATATGTAGGCGTATCCAAAAGGTAGCTCAGCCCCATGAAGTCAAAAAAGGCAAATGCAAGGTTTTCAAGCCTGCTGGGACTATACAGGCTCAGCCAGCTTGCTCCGCCCAAGGGGCAAAGGGCAAAGGCAATGATATACACGAACTGGAAGTTAACAAGTAATCTTATAAGTCGTCCGGCGCTATTCTCCATGAGCGCATATCCATCCTCCATATCCCGGTGCCGGTAGCTCACCGTAGTTCCATAGGCTGTGACAAAAACGAATATGGATACACAGGCATTGCCCATTTTCCCAAAATGTGCCAGCAGGTCCGGGGTGGAAAACAGGGGACCATAGGAGAGGATATAGAAATCGGGCCAGTTTGCATACATAAACAAATGGTGGCACAGCATCAACATGATGGCTACGCATTTGAGTATATTGCTCTCTCTTTTAGTCATGGTCAACTCCCTTTATCTCCCGGCAGGTAAAGAGTATCACCTGCCGCTCCCTGGCTATCTGTTTGAGCAGCTCCATGGCCTGCTCCTGTCTGCTCTCGTCCAGATTCACCAAAGCGTCGTCTATTATCAGGGGGCAGTTCTCCCCCTCCGGCAGGGCCAGGCGGCACACCGCCAGGCGTACCGCCAGGTACATCAGGTCCAGGGTGCCGGCGCTGAGATATTCCGAATCCCGGGCTATGCTGTCATCGCTGGTACGGGTACGGGCGCTGAAGTCCCGATTTATGAACACGTCCAGATAGCGTCCGCCGGTGACGGCGGACATGTACTCCGCCGCCAGTTTCCCCAGCTCCGGGGAGAAGCGGCTCTGTATCTGGGTGTCCGCCTCCTTCAGGGTATCCACCGCCAGGCTTATGGCCTCATATTCCCCGGCGATCGTCTCATATTCCTCTTTCATGCTGCTCAGGGAGCTGGTCAGCACCAGAGGGTCTCCCATAGCCGCCAGCCGTCCGTTTATCTCCGCTATCTGCCGGCTCAGCTGCTGGGCTCCCGCTCTGGCAGCGGACAGTTCCCGGCTGAGCCGGGCGGCCTCAGAGCTGCCTCCGGCAAAGTCCAGCTCCGCCATGGCGCTCTCCTCCAGGCTGCGCTGCATCTCCCTGGCATTTTCATAGGCCAGGCGGCAACGCTTTTCCTCTTTGTCCGCCTCTTCCACGGCCTGACTGAGGCGGCGATGCTCCTCCAGAGCTTCCTGAAGTTCCCCGGAGCCGCTCACGTGATATTTATTATATATCTCCCTGCGTTGCTCCTTGGCCCGGTTCACGGCTTGCCTGGCTTTGCTGTAAGTCATGAGCAGGTATACCGCTACGGCGCAAAAAACCGCAGCTCCCGCTATCATGAGCCAATTTCCCAGAGCGGTATACAGCGCCGCTGCCGCTATTGCCAACACGAAAAACACCACGGCCAGCAAGGCGCTGGGCTTCCTGGCGGCTTCCTCCTTCAGTCTCTTCAGGCTGTCCATGTCCCGCCGGACCTGCGCTTCCGTTTCTCCAAGACTTTGCAGGCCAAAACGGCTGCTGCGCATCTCCTCCCGCCGCTGGGACAGCTCCGCCATGGCGGCGTCGTGGGCGGCGCTGCATTTGTCCGTCTCCGCCCTGCCGGCGCTGAGCCGGTCCAGAGCCTCCCGGCGCTGGCGCTTGCGGCTGTCCGTGACCTGCTGCTCCAGGCGGCGGCAGTCCTCCCCCGCCTGCTCCAGGCGGCGCTCCAGGCTCTCTATATCCTGGACCGAGCCCTCCATCATATCCAGTCTCCGCCGGGTCTCGTCCATCTTCCCTTCCAGCTCCGGCAGCAGGCCCCGGCGGTTATACCGGCGCTTGCGCTGCCACTGGCGCAGCCTCTCGTCCGCCTCGCTGTAGGAGCTCTGCTCCTCCCCGGTGGAGACTATGGCGCTTATGCGCTTTTCCAGCTCCGGGCTGCCGGATACGGCCACCGCCCCCTGGCCTATGAAGGCGCTGCGGCGGAAAACCTCCTTGGACACCCCGGTGAGCTGCTCCCCGGCATTGGAGCCGTTGAGTCCCTCCACCGGCACATTGCTGCCGGTATAGGTGGCGGAAAACTCCCGCATGGGTGCGTTCTTCTGGCGGGTGCTGCGGGTGATGGTGATATTGCAGCCCCCGGCGGTAAGCTCCATGCTCCCCTCCATGGGGGCCCCCGACCAGGGGGCATAGCGCAGCTTGTCCGGCAGGTAGCCAGATTTTACCCGCTCTGTCGTATCTACTCCGTAGAGCATGGCCCTTATGAAGGCGCACCAGGTGGATTTGCCGCTCTCGTTGGGAGCGTATATCACGTTAAGGCCGGGATGGAGGCTGAGGCTTTCGTTCTCCAGCTTCCCGAAGGAGGCCGTCATCTTATTTATCCTCATGGCGTGCCACCTCCTCCCCATTGTCCAGAGCCGCCAGACCCCAGCGGGCTGCCTGCTCTATGACTATACGCTGCTCGTCGCTTTTGGCCTCGTCGTATCTCTTTTTCAGTTTCTCCAAAAACAGCCCCCGAAGGGTGTCGTCTCCGGCGCATTCCCATACGCTGCGGCGCAGGCGGGTCTCGTCCCTCAGCTGCAGCTGGAAAAACAGCTCCGACAGTGCGGAATACAGCTGCCGCAGGTCCGGGCTCTGCTCCGTCTCCCCGGTGAGGATTATACGGTAAACGTCCTTTACAGTCTCGTCAGGCAGCTGGGTATGCACTGCCAGCAGGGCGTCGGAGCCGGTGATGTCCACTTTCAGCAGCTCGTAACGGCGCTGGGCTATGGTGCGAGTCTCCAGTCTGCACTCCCCGTCCCCCAGCTCCAGGAGGTTCACCGTCTTCTCCCCGGTCTCGTCAAAGCCCCGGCCTTCCGGGCAGCCGGGCCAGGAATACCAGGCGTCCCCGGCTCTATGCAGGCCGCTGGCCTTATGTATGTGCCCCAGGGCCACATAGTCCATGCCGCTGTCCCTCAGCTCCTGCTCAGAGATGGGGTCGTAGGCGGAGTCCGCCGTCCCCAGTTCGCCGTGGATACACAGGATATTCAGCACGCCCTCCTGCCTCTCTGCCCTGAAGCCCCGGAGCAGCGGGCCGCTGTGCTTGTCGGTAAAAGCGGCGCCGTAGACCCGGAGCCCCAGCTCCGGCAGCTCCACGTACTCTATCTCCGGCTTGGTAAATACGTGGACATTCTCCGGCAGTTTCAGCCGGGCATAGGGGCATTTGGGGGAATACCAGTCATGGTTGCCGGGAGAGATGAACACCGGCATCTCCATCTGCCCCAGGCAGCGGGCCAGCTCCTCTCCCGTCTCGCAATATGTGTTGCCGCTGTCCAGCAGATCCCCGGCCAGAAGCACTATGTCAGCCTTCTCCTCCCGGGCCAGGGCGCCGAGAGCGCTGAGCAGCTGCCGCTGCTCGGCCCGGCGTATAGCCGCCTTCCCTGCCGTAAGGCCCTGAAAGGGGGAATCCAGGTGCAGGTCGGCGCTGTGGAGTATCTTTATTTTGCTCATGTCAGCCTTATCCCCTCCGCCTTCAAACATCTGCCGCTGTCGGCGTCTATCTCAAATATGCAGCCCTCCAGCTTGGCCGACCCCTTTGCCGACTCGTAACGCCGGGGCGGGTCGCCCATGAATTTGCCTATGCTCTGTTCCGGGTCTATGCCCAGCACCGAGTGTACCGCCCCGGTCATACCCAAGTCGCTTATATAGCCGGTACCCTTGGGCAACACGCAGGCGTCGGAGGTCTGCACGTGGGTGTGGGTGCCCCACACGGCGCTGGCCCTGCCGTCCAGCAGATAGCCCATGGCCCGCTTCTCGCTGCTGCCCTCGGCATGGAAATCCACCAGGATCACCTTCTCCTTTATCTCCGCCATGTAGCCGTCGGCTATGACGAAAGGATTGTCGGTGTTGCTATCCAAAGTAAAGCGGCCCATGAGGTTCAGGATGCATACGTCCCCAAAGGAGGTGGAGTACACCCCTATGCCCCGGCCCGGGCATTGGGGGGCGAAGTTTGCCGGGCGCAGTATCCTGCTGCGCTCCTCTAAATACGGCTGGAGCTCCGTCCTGGTCCAGGTGTGGTTTCCCAGAGTTATCACATCCGCCCCAGAACGGAATATGGCGTCTGCCTGCTTTGGGGTTATGCCCACCACATTGGCATTTTCCCCGTTGACTACGGTAAAATCTATATTCTTTTCCTTTTTGAAATCTTTAAGTCTGTTTTCAAGGAACTTGAGTCCCGGCTCGCCGCATACGTCGCCTACCGCCAGTATCCTTACGCTCATTATTACGCCTCCGCTGTAAGATTCTCTGGTTATTGTACCACAAATTACATATGGGTATCAATGGATTTTATGCTAATAATAATAGGGAAAAGGGAGACAAAGCCGGTCTCCAAATATTGTATTGGAGGATATTGTTATGAACAAGAGGAATTTCTATGTGGGCATGGGTATGGGTCTCATCGTGGGAGGCGCCGCAGCCGTAGCCATGCGCTCCAGGAGGAACAGCCCCAAGTCCGTCCTGGGCCGCACCCTGAAGACCATAGGCGAAGTGAGCGATTCCATTTCCGACATTATGGGCTGGTAAGCTCTGCCAAAAATAATTTGCCGTAAGGGGCAATATTTTTGAAAAAGGTATTGCAATTTTCCCCAGGCTGTGCTAATATATCAAGGCTTTAAGAAATGCGCCGTTAGCTCAGCTGGATAGAGCGTCTGGCTACGGACCAGAAGGTCAGGGGTTCGAATCCCTTACGGCGTACCACGTCGGAGCAAGCTTCATATCGCTTGCTTCGATTTTTTATGCCTACGGCAAAAAAATCAGAGTGCGCTCATTCCGCTGCTCCTCCTTTTCCGAATCGAAGCCGCTGCGCTGGGCTTCGATCCGGGGAGACGGGGAATGCGGGAAACGAGCAAAGTCCGCTTTGCTCTTTATTTTAAGCCCGAAGCTTTACCGCTTCGGGTTTGTTTTTACCGGGATTCCGGGTTTTCTACTTCTGTTTTCGTAAGGGATTCGAAGCCTGAGAGGGTAGGCGCCGTTATTTACGGCACATCGGAATGTTTACACCTGACTCCGGCCCTGTTATAATACTAATTGTATCTGAAACACAGCGGGAGGCGGGAACGTGAAGATATATACCATTATCGGCGGGGTTAACGGCACCGGCAAAAGCAGCCTTACCGGCGTATTGAAGACCCAGACCACGGATCTGGGCATCATCATTGACGTGGATAAAATAAGCGCACAGAATGGCAGCAGCGCCATACAGGGTGGGAAAATCGCTCTGGAGCGTATAAAGGATTGTCTTAGTAAAGATATCAGCTTTACCCAGGAGACCACTCTGTCCGGGCGCAGGACGGAAATAACCGCTGCCCAGGCTAAAGCCCAGGGCTATTATGTGCGGCTCTACTATGTGGGGCTGGATACCATGGAGGAGAGTCTGCAGCGTATCGAAAACCGAGTGCGCCGTGGCGGCCACGCTATACGGGATGAGGACGTGGAACGCCGCTTTGCCGGGCGCTGGGAAGCCGTCTCCAAGGTGCTGCCCTACTGCGATGAGGCCCGCTTCTTCGACAATGACAACGGCTTCGTGGAAGTGGCCGAGTATGTAAACGGTGAGCTGCTGCTGAAGGGGGAGAACCGGCCCGCCTGGATAAAGGAACTGCTTGCCTATCTGTC
>CALWVZ010000048.1 GCA_944385125.1 uncultured Oscillospiraceae bacterium | reverse complement strand
AACTCATTATTATGTAATTTTCAATAGAAACTATCTCTGTTTTTTGTGAACATTTTATGTAATGTGTTCCTAACGCTCAAAAAACTGCTGTAAAGGCCTTGGTTTTTATACTAAATCTCCAGAGCATCCTGCCCAAACAGCAGCTTCAGCTCCCTGTCCTCCAGCTCTCTGAAGCCCCCCGGGCCCAGGTTTTTGTCCAGTTCCAGTGCTCCTATAGCCAGGCGGCGCAGCTCCCGCACCGGGGCTCCGCAGCTGGCCAGCATCCTTTTCACCTGGTGGTATTTCCCTTCCATCACCTTGACCAGACAGCAGCCCTCAGGCAGCAGCTCCAGCTCCGCCGGGAGACACTTGGTCCCGTCGCCCAGGCTCAGGCCGTTTTTAAAAGCCTTTGCATCCTCCGGCCCCAGGCTTCCCTCCACCTTGGCCAGGTAGAGCTTCCACACCCCGGACTTAGGGGATATCACCCGGTGGGCAAAGTCCCCGTCGTTGGTGAGCAGCAGCAGTCCGCTGGTATCCTTGTCCAGGCGTCCCACAGGGAAAAGGCCCATACGCCTCAGCTCTCCGGGCAAGAGGTCCAGCACTGTTTTCTGTCTGGAGTCCTCCGTGACGCTTAGCACGCCTGCGGGCTTATCCATCATGTAATAATGATATTTTTTATAGCTGAGCTCCCGACCGTCCAAAACTATACGGGCCCGTTCCCCGTCGATACGCTTCTCCGGCTGGGTGACTGGACAGCCGTCCACAAGCACCCTCCCGCTCCTTATTATCTGCCTCAGTTCGCTGCGGGAGGCTATGCCCAAATCCCCCAGGACCTTGTCCAGCCTCATCATGGCCAAAGCTTCCACCTCCGGATCAATGCATCGCCGCTCTTTCGGAGCTGTCAACGGCGGTATTATAGCATACTTTTCGTTAAAATTGAATAGGCTGTCACGAGGTGAGAGGGAATGTTAAAAAGCCAAGGGCTTACCAAGAAAAAGGCCACCGTCATAGTGGTGGTCCTGGCGGCAGTGCTGCTGGGTCTGATACTGCTGCGCTGGCAGAGCAGTGGAAGAAACAGCTACGACCTGTCCACCCTGGAGGGCCGTCAGGCCTTTTTGCTGGAGCTGGGCTGGGAGGTAGACGCCAGTACCGAGGAATTCCGCACGGTGGTGGTGCCGGAGAAACTGGAAGGCATAATGAGCCAATACAACCGCATGCAGCAGGCCCAGGGCTACGACCTCAGCGAGCACCTGGGTGAGAGCTGTCAGCAGTACAGCTATCAGCTGACCAATTACCCGGACAGCGACAGCCCGGTTTTCGTGACTCTCTACATTCAGGACGGCGAGCTCATTGCCGGAGATATCCACACCAACGCCCTTAACGGCTTTATGCACGGGCTCAAAAGGATATCCAAGTGATCCGACCTGCCAGGAAAAAAATCTGACGGCTCCGGCGGGGGCGTTCCCCCGATTGAAGCCGTCAGATTTTTCTGATATCCTTTTTCAGCCTCTGGACAGCTCAAAGCCGTCGGTGTGCATGAAATCCACGATATCCAGCATTTTCCCGCAGTTATAGTCGTAGACCAGCAGGCTGATGCCCAGGTCCCGGAAGCTGTAGATTATACTGCCGTTTTCCGTGACGGCATTTGCATCCTCAAAGTCCACGGTATAGCTCTTGCCATCCAGCAGGAAATCCAGGCCCATTTCGCCGGCCTCCCCGGCTGCGCTGTCTTCTATGAGCCAGGCGCCGCTGTCCCCACTCAGCAGCTCCTCCAGAGGCGCTCCCAAAGCGGAGAGCTCTTCGGCAAAGCCCAGATAGGGCTCCCGTTTTTCCCAGTCCCCGTTCTTTATGAGCAGCACTGCCCGGCCGCCCCGTTTCAATTCTTCCAGGTAGTCCTCAGCCTGAGTGATATCCAGCAGATAACCGTCGTCAATGCTCTCGGCATTCACGTCCCAGCTGGAGTAGGCGGCGTCTCCCCTGTGGTCGCTGAGAGGCAGGGTATCCAGAAGTATCTCCCCCAGGCAAAGGCTCAGCTTCCTGGCCCCGCTGAGGTTCAGGTGGGTATCAAAATAGAAGTCCCCGCCCTCTATGCCGGTCTCCTCCGTCATCTTGTTGAAGTCGTAGAAGTCCAGGCCCAGCTCTTCGGCCAGCTCAGCGACAGCATTGGAATAGGGCTGGTACTTCTCCAGATCCACCGTGGGGGTCTTTACCAGGATCAGCTCTATGCCCTGCCCCCGGCAGAGGGATACAATACCCATGAAGTAATCCAGGGACTTATCGCTTATCTCCGCCGCAGTCTCTATAGCCCAGGGGTCTGCCATGTCGAAATCTCCGTGGCCGTAAAGGGCATAGCTGCCCTTGTTGTTGATGAGCCCCTCCGACCAGGGGAAGTATTGAAAGTCCTCCTTAGTCAGTTCACTGTAGCGCTGGTGGTACAAGGGCAGGCCCAGCAGCAGAGAGGCCCAGCGCTCCCTGGGGGCCGTGGCCTTCACCGCCTCCAGCTTGTTGAGGCTCAGGTGCATCCCCGCCACATTTTTAAGTTGAGTGGCCTCGTCGGAGTACTCATCCTCAACACTGAGCCCCCCTATCTCCAGTACCACGGCCTTGGGTTGCTGAGTTTTTAGGGCCTCTACCAGGAAGTGGTAGGTATTCCACATTGGCTGCACCCCGCCCCAGAGGGAGAAGGCGGAGATGCCGTACTCCCTCCACAGCGTGGCGGTGTCCACATGGACGCCCATGTGGCTGTTGCCCATGAGCAGCACGTCCACAGTCCCCGTCTCCTGGGCATAAAAGCTCTCCATGGGCTTTACCCCGTCGTAGCGCTTTATGAGCAGCACCCTGTCCAGGGCCCAAACCGAGCACAGGGTAAAAATCAAGATCAGCAGCAGAGCAAGACTGCGTTTAAGTATCTTCTTCATAGCCTAAAACCCCGCATATATGAAGGCGCTGGCGGAATATTCCCCGCCATAGGCCCCAAAGACCAGTATCACCATGAACAGCCCCCAGCACAGCAGGGCCCGGGCCGCCATACCCTGCCTCAGGATACAGCCGCTGTCATAGCCCTTTTCCCTCAGCGCCGACACTATGCCCAGCAAAGCCAGGGCAAAAAGCAGTATGGCCCAGTCCGCGCCGCTTATGCCAAAGGCAGTGAGGCTGCCGTCAAAAAGGGTCCAGGGGGCAAAAGCCCTGAGCATGTTCCGGCAGTAGACAAGAGCCTTGGTAAGATTCTCCGAACGGAAGAATATCCAGGCAAAGCTCACCAGTGAGAAAGTGACGAAACGCTGTCCCAGCCTGAAGGCAGCCTTGGACCGATCTATCCCCAGCCGGTCATATAGAGCGTTACGCCCCTGCCTGGTGATGTGTCCGAAGACCTGGTAGAAGCCATGGAGGCCGCCCCAGAGCACAAAGCTCCAGGCCGCCCCGTGCCACAGCCCGCTGACCAGGAACACGATGAATATGTTTACATAACGCCGAAGACTCCCTTTCCGGCTCCCCCCCAGTGGAAAATACAGATACTCGGTGAACCAGCCGGTGAGGGATATGTGCCAACGCCGCCAGAAGCTCTGGATATCCGCAGCAAGATAGGGCTGACGGAAATTATCCTTGAGAGTGAAGCCGAAGAGCCGGGAGACGGCAATGGCCATATAGCTGTATCCGGCAAAGTCTGTGTAGATCTGGAAGGTGTAGGCCAGGGAGTTGACCATGAGTATGGCGCCGCTATAGTCGTAATACTCCAGGAAGAGCCTGTCAGTCATCAGGGCCAGGCGGTCGGCGATGACCAGCTTCAGGAAGGCTCCCCAGAGGAAGACCAGCAGGAAGAAGCTGAAGTTCTCGTAGCTGAGGGCCCGTTTTTCCCGTATCTGGGGCAGCAGCTCCCGGCCCTTCTGTATGGGCCCGGAGACTACCGTGGGAAAAAAGCAGACAAAGAGGGCATAAGCTATTAAATCCCGTTCCGGCTCCAGCTTATGGTTGTACAGGTCGAAAAGATAGGAACAGCTCTGGAACACATAGAAGCTCAATCCCACCGGCAGCAGTATCTCCGGCAGGCTGAAGTTAAGTCCCGTAAGGCTCTGTATGCTGCCCAGGGCAAAGCCGGTGTATTTAAAGACCAGCAGCGCCAGGAGATCAATAAGTGCGGCGGCTATGTATATGCGCCGGTCCCGCTCTCCCAGCAGTCCCCCCAGGTAGCTAACGGCAGTGCAGGCCAAAAGCAGCAGCAGATATTTAAGATCGTAGCTTGCGTAGAACACAAGGCTGGCCAGCAGCAGAACGGCGTTCTGCCCCCTGGCGCTTCTCATCAGAGCATAAGCAAGAAGACAAAGAGGCAGGAACAGCGCCCAGAACTGTAGGTTTACAAATGACATATAAGCTCCCTTCCGCCCCCTAAGGGCGGCAGCAGGTCACAGCAGGATAACTCCCGCCTTTTCACATTCCTCCACGGTGGCCTCGTCCCAGATGGAGGCCTGGACCTCGCCGATGTGGGCCTTGCCCAGCAGCAGCATGGAGAGACGGGACTGGCCGATGCCGCCGCCGATGGTGAGGGGCAGCTCGCCCTTCAGCAGGGCCTTGTGGTAGGGCAGCTCCCGGCGGCTGTCGCAGCCGGCCATGGTGAGCTGCCGGTCCATGGACTCCGGGTCCACCCGAATACCCATGGAGGAAATCTCCATGGCGCAGCCCAGCACGTCGTACCAGAACATTATATCCCCGTTGAGCGCCCAGTCGTCGTAGTCGGGGGCCCGGCCGTCATGGGGCTTGCCGGACTTCAGAGGGGCGCCGATGCCCATGATGAAGGCTGTGCCATGCTCTTTAAGGTAGGCGTTCTCCCGCTCCTTGGAGCTGAGGCCCGGATACATGTCCTCCAGCTGCTGGGCGGTGACGAAGCTGACCTGACGCTTCAGCTTGGGCAGCACGGACAGCTGGGGATAGATGGCCTGCATGGTATCCTGGGTGTCGCAGATAGCGGCAACGATATCCATAACGGTGAGCTTCAGATAATCCAGATTACGGTTCTCCTGGAGTATAACTTTCTCCCAGTCCCACTGGTCCACGTAGACGGAGTGGAGATTGTCCAGTTCGTCCTCGTCCCGGCGGATGGCGTTCATGTCGGTGTATATACCTTTGCCGGGATAGAAGCCGTAGCGCTTGAGGGCCAGGCGCTTCCACTTGGCCAGGGACTGGACCACCTCGGCCCGGTGGTCGGAGCGGAGTATATCGAAGGAGACCGGCCGCTCATAACCGTTGAGGTTGTCGTTGAGGCCGGAATTTTCATCCACGAACAGGGGGGCGGAGACCCGGTACAGGTTCAGCTTTGCCCCCAGGTTATCTTCAAACAGCCGCTTTAACAGACTGATAGCTTTCTGGGTATCATAGATGGAAAGTATGCTTTTATAGTTTTCGGGAATGGTAGTCTTCATTTATTTTTCTCCTGCTTCTTTTTATCTTTCTCCTCAGGGCGGCTGAGCAGTTCCACTATCTTCTGATAGTAGCCCTCGGCATCCCGGCGGAAATTTTTCTGTATCAGCTTTGCCTGCTCCTCATTGGCGCAGAGGAAATTGAGGCGGATTATCTCTCCCACTCCGTCGGACATGGCCAGCTCCACGGTGATACCGCCCTGGCTGTCGTGCTGCTTTGCCGTTATCATGGCGGCCCGGCGCATACGCTCCTCCACGGGGGCGATGAGCTTCTGGGCCTTGGAGCGCACGGAATAGGGCAGGCTGCTCTCCACGGCGTCGGCATTGCGGGCGCCTTTTTCGGTGATGCAATAACCCTCCTCGTTTTCGTGGATGTGGCCTGTCTCCACCAGTTCCGCCAGGCAGTCGGTGTAGTCGAAGTAGCCCACGCCACTGTCGCACTGGCACAGCTCCGCCAGGGTCTCCGGGTCTACCGTCCCCGGCAGGCGGCGCAGGATATACAGTATCAGAATCTTTATATCCAGCTTTTCATGGATGAATCCAAGACGTCCCATGAGCACCTCCAAGCAGTAATTCATTATATTATATACTGTAGTCCCGGCTTTTTTCAAGTCTTAATTGACACACTGCCGCCTCCGGCGCATACACTGTACTGAAGATTCTTCAATCCAGACAATAGGAGGTATATCCATGGCCGACAGAGTTGTGCCCGGGCCGGTTGAAAGCTCGGCAAACATTCGAGAAGCCGTATGCATCAATACAAGAAAGATATTTGACAGCTGCAGAGATAAGGACTGCGTGGATGATCTGAGGGTATTCCCCACCGTCTCTTCCCAGTCCTACATAGAAAACGCCCTGAGTATCCGCCCCAAGCGGGCAGAGCTGCTCTATGTAGACGTGAACGTGGAACCGGTGACCTTCAACCGGGGCTGCTATACTGTGGACTGCACCTACTTCTACCGCATCACCGCCGAGACCTTCCCCGCCGGCCAGACCTGCACCGGCCTTGCGGTGTTCGACAAGCGGGTCATGCTCTTCGGCAGCGTGGGCAGCGTCAAGTCCTTCTCCTCCGACAGCGTGCTGCCGGTGGCAGATATAGACGACCTGCCGGTGGCAGTGGTAAACTCGGTAGACCCCATCTGCCTGCACTGCAAACTGGTGGACGCCGAGTGCCTGCTGCCTACGGAGCTGGAGCAGCGGAGCATCCCCTCCTTCATAACCTCCGCCTTTGGCGAGTCTCTCATTCTCACGGACACCGCCCGGCGCTGGTTTGCCACCATCGGACAGTTCAGCATCATCCGGCTGGAGCGGGACACCCAGCTGCTCATTCCCGCCTACGACTACTGCCTGCCCGACAAGGAGTGCCCCGGCACCATCACCGAGGATGACCCCTGCACTCTTTTCAGCCGCATCCGCTTCCCGGTGGAGGAATTCTTCCCTCCCGACAGCGTCTGCGACTGTGACGACTACCGCAGCATGAAATAAGGAAAGCCTCCCGTCGGGGAGGCTTTTTTCATTTTTCCCAAGAAGGCTATGCCTTCTTGGGAAAAAGAGCTTGCACTGCGCTGCGTCGCTGCAAACTCCATATCCTTCGCAGCGGCGGCAGCCCACAAGGGCAGCCGCCACTTCTCATCCATTCCGTTGCAGCTCCTTCCCGAATCAAACCCGCCTTCGCTGGGCTTTGATTCGGATAATTGTGTGAGAAGTGTTTTCCGCAATGCGCATGTCGCTGCGGAAAACGATTGAATTTACTTTTTCGCCGCGGCAAAAAACTCTGCAGGACTTTTTCCCGTCAAAGGCGGGGCGGCTGTTTACTTGGCCTGCGCCACGGCGGCCCTCAGCCGGGCCAGGTCCTCAGCATCCGGGTGGCTCAATGCGGCGTCAAAATTGGCCAGCATGGCGCTGCGCCGGGGGCTGTCCTCCATCTGCATGTAACGCTCCTTCACGCTCATGGGCATTTTGCCCTGGCACATGAAGCTGCCGGTAACTGTCGCTCCCGGCCCCAGATTTGCCTTCACCCGCTCCAGTATCTGGCTGAAATAGACGGGAGCTCCGCCGAAACCGGCGGTGCCGAAGAGGAACAATTTCTGTTCGCTCAGGCTCTTGAGAAACTCGGCGCAGCTCTCGTCGCAGCTGCCCTTGTCGGTCCAGAAGCCCAGATAAATTATGTCCGCCTCCAGAGCCTTTGCATCGGGCCCGCCAAAGTAGATGCAGTCTCCCTGAGGTAGAGCCTCCTTTATGGCCCTTGCCAGCATTTCCGTGTTGCCTGTGCGGCTGCTGTAAACTATGGCATAAGTCATCTTTATCTTCCTTTCCCAATAATCCGCCGGTGGTCTCCGGCGCTTTCGGTTTGTCCTTCAGCGCACCGCCTTCACTTTTCCCGGCAGCCTGTCTCTTCCGGCTCAGAGGCGGCTGCCCGGAAAGCCCCAGGGCTTTCCGGGCAGCAGGTCAAGATATTTTACCTGGTCCCCGGCGTCTCACACGATGTGGATAACGCCGAAAGTGATAAGGGTCATAATAGTGGCTGCAACGCACACTCCCAGGAAAATGCAGGGCACAGCGCTCTTCAGACGCATATCCAGCAGAGCGGCGATAAGAGCGCCTGTCCAGGCTCCTGTGCCAGGCAGAGGGATAGCTACAAATATGAGCAGTCCTATGGGGCCATACTTTTTCACTGTCTCCCCCTTCAGGTGAGCCTTATTCTCCAGCTTGGTGATAAAGCTGTCCATCTTTTCAAAATGTGCTCTGAGCCATACAAAAATACGCCGGATATACACTACTATGAAGGGCACCGGGATCATGTTGCCCACAAGGGCGGCGGTGAGAGCCAGAGGATAATCCAGCCCCAGGGCTATGCCGTAGGGCAGCCCGGCTCTAAGCTCCACAATTGGGAGCATAGATATAAAGAAAGTAGTAACAAATTTACCGGCAGCGGTAGCTGTCATCCATTCAAACATCTGTTTTCTCCAAGTATGATTTTTCCGGCCCAATGTACCGGCAACGGCGCTGATTATATCATATGAAGGCCGAGGGCGCAAGCCATAAAGTTCTTAATTTACCACGTTTTGGGGCTTTCCGGCCAGGAAGCAGCGGATATTTTCTTCGGTGCAGTCCATGATGCGCTGGCGGCTCTCCTTGGGGGCCCAGCTGATATGCGGAGTAATGAGACAATTCTTTGCTCTCAGCAGGGGGTTATCCTCTCTGATGGGCTCGCTGCTCACCACATCCAGAGCGGCGGCAGCCACTTTGCCGGAGTTAAGGGCGTCGGCCAAGTCCTGCTCCACCACAAGAGCGCCCCGGCTGTTGTTTATCAGTATCACTCCGTCCTTCATCTTAGCAATGGTGTTCTTATTAATTATGCCCACAGTCTCAGGGAAAGCTGGGCAATGGAGGGAAATGACGTCGGCACGCTCCAGGAGCTCATCCAGCTCCACATACTGGGCGATCTTTGCTCCGCTCTCGCTGCGGCTGCGGTTATAGGCCAGCACCTTCATGCCCAGTGCGGAGGCGATGCGGCCCACGGCCTGGCCGATGCGGCCGAAGCCTATGATGCCCATGGTCTTGCCGGAGAGCTCGATCATGGGGTAGTCCCAGAAGCACCAGTCTCCGCAGGCCGCCCATTTCCCCTGATGTACCGCCTGGTCATGGTGGCCGGCGTGGCCGCAGACTTCCAGCAGCAGGGCGATGGCAAACTGGGCCACGGAGTCGGTGCCGTAAGCGGGGACGTTGGACACGGGGATACCCTTCTCCCGGGCATAGACATAGTCGATAGGGTCATAGCCCGTGGCCTGAACGGCAATAAAGCGGATGTTGGGGCAGGCGTCTATGACCCGGCGGGTGACCTTTGACTTGTTGGCAATGACTATCTCCGCATCGCCTATGCGTCTTATCACCTCATCCTCATCTCCTGTGGAGTGGTCAAATACCCGAACCTCGCCGAATTTCTCGTACTGTTCCCAGCTCAGATCGCCGGGGTTCATGGTGTAGCCGTCAATAACAGTCAGTTTCATTTTACATACCTCACTCCATAATTTTTCAGCAGTTGAGCAGGGCTGCGGCGGCAGAGCCAGGCAGCGTTGTCTCGCTGCCTACCAGCAGCAGGAAATGAAGGCCCAGTTTTTCTCTGCCCTCAATTTCCAGCAGCTTTTCCAACACAGGCCGGTAATGGTGGCTGCGCTGAACCAGAGAGCCCTCGGCGCAAACGCAGACCGGTCTGTCGGCCTCCTTTCCGGCGCCAATGAGCAGGGCAATGGCCAGGAGGTTTACGCACATGCAGCGGGCGGAGCGCTGGAACAGGGCCAGGCTCAGCTCTCTGACGAAGTCCCCGTCCACGGGGTCGGCGGCGATCTCCTCCAGCCTCTCCCCTGCGGACCAGGCGTCTATGACGGCCGAGTCTATGTGCCCCAGGGCCCGGGCCTTTTCAAGGCTTGCCGGGCTGATATAGCCCTCCTCTCCGGCGGAGACGAGCATGAGCCTGCACAGTTCCCCCAGATAGACTCCGGCGGTCTTCTTTTCAAAATCCTTGTCGCCGGGGTTATTGCTCTGGCTGTCCAGCAGCCGGTCAAAATCCCCGCTCTCGATGCCGTCATACATGCCGGACTCCAGATTCACCAGCATCCCCCGGCTGCCCTTCAGTCCCAGTTTCTCGATCATCTCTCTGGGTACCGAAGTACAGGTGTTGGTGCCGGTGCCGCTTATCTGGCCTATAAAGCCGCTGTAGGCGCTCTTGTCCAGAGTCACGGCGCCTCCCAGCAGAGCCGCCGCAGTGTCGTTTAGAATAACTATTTTTTTACCTTCGATACCCCTGCGGCAAAGCTCTTCTTTCAGGGAGGCTGCCACCAGCTGATTTTCGCAGCCCTTGATGACCACTTCCTTGTCAATGCGTTTCACCCTGCCGTCCATGTCCGGGGTTATCTCCGCATTGTAGGAAAAGCAGAAGCCTATAACGTCGGTCTTGTCCATAAGGTGCTGGATGTGGTCGGCGGTAAAGGAAATAAAATCCTCCCAGGTGCAGGGCTCGTCGATACCCGGCATTCTCCAGCGTCCCAGGTCCTCTACCTGATATCCCTCCCCGGTAAAGCGCACCAATGCGCTGCGGAAGTTGGTCCCACCGGCGTCAATAACTGCGGCGCAGGAACCCTGGGGCACAGTGCCGTCGTTACTGAGATATGTAGCTATCATAGGCAGGGAGCTCTTCTCCCCTTTCAGGCCCCGGCGCATATCCTCAGCCATGGCCCCGGCCAGCTCCGCCGGGACGATGCGCTCCGGCTCCATGCGGTGTTTTACCAAAAAATCATGGGCAAAGCTCATTTCATATCCCCTCTCTTCATCTCGTCAAAAGACCGGCGGGATATTGCCGCCGGTCTTGAACCGCTGTTGCCGCAGCTCCGCTTATTTGGCGGGCTCGTCGGACTTGACGCTCTCCAGCACTCCGCTGGCCAGGCCGGCCAGACCCTGGATCTCGCTGGGGATGATTATCTTGGTGGCCTTGCCGTTGGCGGCGGCAGAGAAAGCCTCCAGGGCCTTCAGCTTCACCACGGCCTCGGAGGGCGCCGCCTCGTTTATCAGGCGTATACCTTCGGCGGTAGCGGTCTGGACCTTCAGTATGGCCTCGGCCTGGCCTTCGGCCTCCAGTATCTGCTGCTGCTTCATGGCGTCGGCTCTGAGTATGGCGGATTCCTTCTCGCCTTCGGCCTCCAGGATAGCGGCCCGCTTTTCGCCTTCGGCCCGGAGTATGGCCTCACGGCGTTCACGCTCGGCCTTCATCTGCTTCTCCATGGCGTTCTGGATTTCCTTGGGAGGCAGGATGTTCTTCAGCTCAACGCGGTTGACCTTGATGCCCCAGGGGTCGGTAGCCTCGTCCAGGATGGTGCGCATCTTGGTATTGATGATGTCACGGCTGGTGAGGCACTGGTCCAGCTCCAGGTCGCCTATGATGTTACGCAGGGTGGTGGCTGACAGGTTCTCAATGGCCACCAGGGGCTGCTCGATGCCGTAGGTATAGAGCTTGGGGTCGGTTATCTGGAAGTACACAACGGTGTCTATCTGCATGGTGACGTTATCTTTGGTGATAACGGGCTGGGGCGGGAAGTCCGCCACCTGCTCTTTCAGGGAGACTATCTTGGCCACCCGCTCCACAAAGGGGAGCTTGAAGTGGATGCCCACGGTCCAGGTGGTCTTATAGGCGCCAAGGAACTCAATGACATAGGCTTTTGCCTGCTGGACAATGCGTATGCAGCGGATGAGAATGATTACGATAACCAGGATCAGCGCAATGAGAACGTATTGCATGTTCAATCCTCCTAATATCCCTATAAAAAATTTTTTACCTAACGATGAGCTTGACGCCCTCGATACGTACAACGGTCATAGTCTGCCCTACGGCAGCCTTGATATCCGGATTTTCCGTCCTTGCCGTCCATACCTTGCCTCCCACGGTGACGGCCCCCAGGCCCAGCACATTGTCTATCGCTTCCGTAACGGAGCATTCCTGCCCTATAAGCATATCGGCATTGGTGGGAGTGGTCTTGGAGTTGACATACTTTTTAGCCAGAGGCCGGGTGAGGATAAGGCTGACCACGGAGATCAGCAAAAACCAGACTATCTGGAGCCAGAGGGGTGCCCCAACGATGGCGGAGAGCAGAGCGGCCAGGGCTCCCAGAGCAAACCAGATGGACACCAGCCCCGGCACCACGCCTTCTATCACCAGCAAAATGATCATCAGCACCAGCCAAACTGCCGGCATGTTCACGCTTACGGGCTCGTATATTAAAGGCATTGTGTCTCCTTTCCCCATTCCCGTCATATCAGGAAATGGAAAACGTATTTCTATGCATCCGATTATATCTTGTCAGTCAATTTTACGCAAGAGCTTTTACCTCTATAAATCAAAATTTAAGTAAACTTTACATATGCCCCTTGCCTGTCTGCAATGTAAAAAAGTTTCTTTACTTTTCGGATTTATTGATGTAACATATTAAATGGTGAATGAAAAACACATATGGAGGTAACTATGAACAAGCTTCCCAAGAAGCCCCGCAACGAGAA